>NZ_JACZCQ010000014.1 GCF_014904705.1 Nisaea sediminum | reverse complement strand
ACCCCCGCCGCCGCGCCGCTCAACACGCCGCCCCGCAACGGGAGGCGCCTTATACGACCCCACCCGCAAAACCGTCAACTACATATTTGCAAAAAAATGACGGGGCCGTGACGGCCCCGTCTCATACCCCCGGAACTCCGGGAAATGCTGCTTACTGACCGGCCTTCAGACGGGTCCAGCTGCGCTTCAGAAGCCTGTCGTATTTGGCCGAACGAGCCAGCATCGGAAACAGATTCTTCTTCACCGCCTCGGAGGGATAGACCGAGGGGTTGTTCTTCACGTCGTCGTCGACCATCGGCATCGAGGCCGCGTTCGCGTTGGCGTAAAGCACGTAGTTGGAGATATCCGCCGCGATCTGCGGCTCCATGATGAAGTTGATGAAGGCGTGGGCGTTCTCCGGATGCGGCGCGTCGGCCGGGATGGCCAGCATGTCGAACCAGATCACCGCGCCTTCCTTCGGGATCACGTACTGGATCTCGACGCCCTGATTGGCCTCGGTCGCACGGTCGGCGGCCTGCAGGATGTCGCCGGAATAGCCCATCGCGAGGCAGGTCTCGCCGTTCGCCAGGTCCTCGATATATTGCGAGGAATGGAAATAGCGCAGATGCGGGCGGATCTTCGCCAGCATCTCCTCCGCCTTGGCGAGGTCGTCGGGCGATTCGCTGTTCGGATCGAGGCCGAGATAGTTCAGCGCGGTCTGCACCACGTCGGTCGGCGCGTCGAGCAGGCTGACGCCGCAATCGGCGAGCTTGGAGACCACCGCCGGGTCGAAGAACAGGTCCCAGCTATTGGTCGGCATCTCGCCGAGCCGTTCCTTGATCGCCTTGACGTTATAGCCGAAGCCCGTGGTGCCCCACATATAGGTCACGGAATGGGCATTGTCCGGATCGTGCAGGGCCACGCGCGCGGCGATCACCGGATCCATGTTCGCGAGGTTCGGCAGCTTGTCCTTGTCGAGCTTGCGGAACACGCCCGCCTTGATCTGGCGCTCGAGGAAGTTCGCCGTCGGCACCACCACATCGTAGCCGGTCGAGCCGGTCAGCAGCTTGGCTTCCAGGATCTCGTTGCTGTCGAAGACGTCGTAATTGACCTTGATCCCGGTCGCGGCCTCGAACTTCTGGATCGTGTCCTCGGCGATATAGTCGGACCAGTTATAGACATTCAGCAGCTTTTCCTCGGCCCGGACACTCCCCGCGCCCAGAACCAGAGCGGCGACTGCGATCGCCGGGATGACTTTGCTTACCCTCATTTCAGCGGCTCCTCGTTGCGCCCCGGCTTCCGGTAAGAGCTCGTGCCCCCGGAAACCACTTTATTTCATAGCGCGCCACACGGGTCGCGTGAAATGGGGATTTTTCGCCGCCCGGCAGAAAGCGTTTGAAAGCAGGATCGCATACGTTATGATGACAGGCATCCAGATGCCTTTCAGGGCAAGTCCAAGCCTCCGCCCTGTTCAACCTGGTACCGGGCGCGTTTCGACGCAGCCCGGTCTTTTTTTGCGTCCGTCCCTCAGGTTCCCGACGCCAGCCCGACCAGGGTCCGCGACAGGCTTTCCGGTACCCGGATGCCGTCCCGCGCCGTCGTCTCGCGTGCCTTGCGCCGCCGGTCGCCCGGAAGCCTCACCCCTTCGTCGGCAAGCATGCGCTCGAACAGCAGATCGGCATGGGCCGCGAAACCGCCCGCATCCCCGAAACGGGCCGGATCGAGGGCGATGATCAGCTCGCCGCCGACCGGCGGGCCGCCGTCGCCATTGTCCTCCGCCTCCGCCTCGAAGCTCAGCCTGTCGCCGATCAGGGCGCCGGCCAGCAATTCGACCATCATGGCGAGCGCGGCCCCCTTGTAGCCGCCGAAGGCGAGCTGGGCGCCGCCCTCGAGAATCGCCTTGGGATCGGTCGTGTCCTTGCCGTCCCTGTCGATCCCGGCGCCGAGCGGCACGGAATGCCCGTCCCGGGCGGCCAGCATGATCTCGCCCCGCGCCATGGTCGAGGAGGCCTGGTCGAAGACCATCGGGTGTTTGCCCGGCCGCGGCCAGGCGAAGGCCATCGGGTTGGTCCCGAAGATCGGCGTCCGCCCGCCAGGCGCGACCACGTAAGGGAAGGCCGCGGTAAAGGCGAAAGCGGCCAGTCCCTGCTCGGCCAGCGCCTCGGTCTCCGGCCAGAGCGCGGCGAAGTGATAGATATTGTTGAGGGCCAGCGCGGCGATCCCGTTCGCACGCGCCCGCGCCACCAGCGGTGCCCGGCCGGCCTCAAGCGCCAGCGGCGCGAAACCGTCGTCCCCGTCGACACGAACGACGCCCGCGGCGAGTTCGCTCACCGCCGGGCGCGCCTTTCCGTTCGCCTTGCCGCTCTTCAGCGAGGCGACATAGCCCGGGATCCGAAACAGACCGTGGGAGTGGCAGAGATCGCGCTCCGCCGCAGTGACGATATCCGCCACCGCACGCGCATTCTCCGCGTCGGCGCCGTTACGCTGGAGGCACGACACGGCAAGCGCGTGCGCCTCCTCCAAGGTCATCGAAACAGTCTGCATGGGCTCCCCTCTCTTCGAAGGAGAGCTAAGCACGGATCGCCTGGGCGGAAAATCCGCATTCCGGCACGAAACCCGTCAGACCATGCCGTCGGCGAAGTAGAACATCAGTCCGATCAGCGCCGCCGCGACGCCGAACCCGGCAAGCGACGGCCAGATCCCGTAATGCCGGCTGTCATCCTCGATCTCGTGATCGCTGAGACCGACATCGTCGTCGGTCGGGTGGTCGGGATTTATCTGCATCATTGTCTCCTCACCCGTTCAGCATCTTTGGCAGCCAGAGTGCGATCTCCGGGAAGAACAGCACCATCATCAGGCCGATGAACTGCAGGCCGATGAAGGGCAGCACCGCGATGAAGATTTCCTGCAGGGTAATCTCCTTCGGCGCGACCGACTTCAGCCAGAAGCAGGCCGGACCGAAGGGGGGCGACAGGAAGTAGATCTGGATGTTCATCACGAAGAGCACGCCGAACCAGACCGCGGCCCACTCGGGCTCCAGTCCGAGCTCCGGCGCCATGCCGACGACAACCGGCGCGAAGATCGGCACGGTGATGAACAGGATCGCGATCCATTCCATGAAGGTGCCGAGCACCATCAGCACCGCCATCATGACGAAGATGATGCCGATCGGCGGCAGATCGAGACCGGAGAACAGGCTGCGCATGAAATCGCCGCCGCCGACCAGGTTGTAGATCCCGACGAAGCTGACCGCACCGAGGATCAGCCAGATGATGGTGCCCACGGTCGTCATGGTCTGGGCGAGCGCGTTCTGCAGCATGGTCCAGTTGAAGCGGAAACGGATCGCGGCGATCACGATCGCGCCGAACACCCCAACGCCGGCGGCCTCGGTGATCGAAGCGATCCCGCCGTAGATCGAGCCCATGACGCAGAAGATCAGGAAGATGGAGAGCACCACCGCCGCCATCCGGTTGCTGGAAAGCGACTTGCTCGTGCCCTGCCGCGCCGCGGCCTCCTCCGCCGTCGGCGCGAGGGACGGATTGAGGGCACAGCGGATCAGCACATAGATCACGTAGAACAGCGCCAGCATCAGGCCGGGCACCGCGCCCGCCATGAAGAGGTCTCCGATCGAGACCTGGGCCGAGAGAGCGTAGACGATCATGACGATGCTCGGCGGGATCAGGGTCGCGAGAGAGCCCGAAGCGCAGATCGTTCCGATGGTCAGTTTCCGGTCATAGCCGAGCCGCAGCATCTGCGGCAGCGCGACCAGCCCGAGCATGACGATCTCGCCGCCCATGATGCCGGACATCGCCGCCATCACCACCGCGACGACGACGGTCTGCACCGCGACGCCACCCCGCAGATTGCCGGCGAAGATGGACATCGCGTCGAACAGGTCCTCCGCGATCCCCGCCTTCTCAAGGATCGAGGCCATCAGCACGAAGAGCGGCACCGCGACCAGCGGATAGTTCTCCAGCAGGCCGTAGGCGTTGGTCGAGACGAGATAGAGCCCGCGCGGGCCGAAGAACAGCAGAGCGCAGGCGATCGAGACGATGAGTGTCACCACACCGAGCGGCATGCCCGTCATCATCAGGGCGATCAGGGCGATCACGATGCCGATGCTGACCGTCGCGATATCGTAATCGCGCAGACTGAAGACCTGGGTCGGATCGAGCGCCTCGGCCACCCCGCTCATCATGCTGTGATAGCCCCCCAGCAGGCTGTCCTCTCCGGCGAAGTGGACGGTGCCGACGGAAACGAGGCGCAGCAGCAGCAGAACCGCGACGGCAACGACGATCGAACGGGCAACAAACGAGTAAAAATGCCGGTTGGTGTTGACGAGCAACTGGCAGAGATAGATCACCGCGCCGAGCGCCAGGATCGATTTCAGCACCGTCGGCATCGGCGAGTTCCAGGCCGAACCCGCGCGCTCCACCAGCGAAACCGCTTCGAGCGCCCGCACCAGCGTGTCGTCGGCGAGCATGAACAGGGCCGCGATGCCGACCACCAGCGCCAACAGGTCGAGCCACCAGCGAGTCCGGGCGCTGGCCATGAGATAGAAGACGGTGATGCCGATGTGACGCTTGTGAAAGGTCACATAACCGGACGAGATCATCCAGGCCGAGGCGCAGAGCACCATGACGACCTCGAACGCCCATTGCGTCGGAGCATGGAAGACGTAACGGGAGACGACCTCCCAGATGGTGACGGCAGCGCACAACAGGTAAAACTGCGCGACCGCGAGCCCCGAGAAACGGCTGAAGCCGCCCATCGCGGTCCCGAGGCCACGGACCATTCCCGTCCCCCCTCGACTGGATCCAAGAGATGGAACCGGCGGACGCGCATGCGCCCGCCGGGCGTCTGTTGGAGGTCCCGGATCAGTCGAGCAGACCGATCCGCTTCATGTAGGCGATATGAACGTCAAGCGCTTCCTGGGCGAGCGGGCTCTTCTTGCCGTAATCCTTCCAGGCCTCGACGGCGATCTTGCGAAACTTGTCGCGGTCGGCCTGCGGCCAGTCGACGACGGTGATGTCGCCGCCCGCCTTGTCCTTGGCCACCAGATCATGGTCCTGGAGATCGGCCTCGCGCCGCATGGTGGAATAGGCGGCCACGTACCAGGTCTCCAGCATCATCCGCTGGGCGTCGCTCAGCTTGTTCCAGACGTCCTTGTTGACGACGAACTGGAGCACGGCCATCGAGTGGATGCCCGGATAGATCGGGAACTTGGCGATCTTGTGCATGCCGCTCGCCGTGTTGTTCACGTAGGCCGAGGCATCGGCCGCGTCGACGATGCCCTTGTCGAGCGCGGTATAGACCTCTGAGAAGGGCAGCGAGACCGGCGAGGCGCCGGCCCGGCGGAACACTTCGGCGGCAAGACCTTCCGGCGAACGGATCTTCACGCCGGCGAGATCGTCGACACCCCGGATCGGCTTTTTCGCCACCAGCGCTTCCTTGGTGTAGGGACCGCAGCCGATCACGTGGATCTTGCCGTTGGTGTACTTGTCGTAGAGCTTCTGCAGGATCTCCTTGCCGCCGCCATGCATGCAGAAGGTCTGGACCTGCTCGGCCGTGTCGTAGCCGGCGATCAGGTCGCCGATCATGGCAAAAGCCGGGTCACGCCCGGTGAAGTAGGAAACCGCGTTCAGGTCTCCGTCGAGGATGCCGTTCGCCACGGCATCGATGGTCTCGCGGTGCGGCACGACGGCCTTGGTCGGCAGCACTTCGATCTTCAGCTCACCGCCGGACATGACCGCAAGCCGGTTGGCCCAGTCCTCGGTCATGAAGCGGTGCGCCCAGTCTCCCGCGGCGGAACTCGCCTGAACCTTGAGCGTCTTGGCCTCGGCCATTCCCGTCATGGCGACGAGCAACGCCGCGCCAAGGGCTACAAATCCCTTTTTCATTTCTGGTCCTCCCTTTTGGTACCTGGCTTAGTTCGTTGCAGACCCGATCTTTGATCGCCGGGTTCGGTACGGATGCAGCCTAAGGGAGCTTTTTGTCGGGGCCAAGGCCAACGGCCGGTAGAGGGACAAAAAAACGCGGCTCGCGGTTACCGCGACGGGAAACGGAAGTACCTTCGCACCCCCGATTCTACCGGACCGCTGTTCGCCAATCCGTCAGGCGCCAAGTTTCTCCGCCACGAAATCGAGACGGTCCTGCCCCCAGAAGAGTTCCTCGTCGATGATGTAGGACGGCGCACCGAAGACCCCGCTATGCATGGCGTGTTCGGTGTCCTCGTCGAAGGCGGCCTTGGTTTCGGGGCTTTCCGCCGCCTTGAGCAGGGACGACGCATCGAGCCCCGCCTTGCGGCAACATTCACCGAGAACCTCGGGATCGTCGATCGAGAGATCCTTCTCCCAGAGCGCTTCCAGGATCAGGGTCGAGAGCCTGAGCGCGTCTCCCCCGGCAAGCCGGGTGGCCGTCACCAGGTGGAGCGACAACGGTGTCTTGGCGGGGAAATTCTGCGGTTCGATCACCATCGGCAAACCGAGACGCTTCTTCCATCGTGCCAGTTCGACAAGCCGGTAGGCGCGGCGCTGCGGGGCCCGCTTGGGCAGGGGAAGACCGCCGGACTGGGCGAAAACAGCGCCGAAATCGACGGCATAGACATTGACCTCCGCCCCGACCTTCCGGGTCATTTCCATGAAGCGGCGCGCCCCGAGATAGCTCCAGGGGCTGGAAGTGGTCATGAAATAATCGACGGTCACGGCCATGGTCAGGTACCTCCCCTACGCGCGCCCGACGCCTTGCGGGTCACCGGATCCGGACCCCGGTCCAGACGACGGGATCGAATCAAGGTACACTTTCCGCTGCGGATCAAGCCCCGGTTTCCCGGAGTGCAAGGATCGCCCGCGCTGTCATCAGATCGAGATGGGCGCCGCCGCCGTTCTTGAAGAGCGTGATCTCGTACCCGTTGTGCCGGCCGCTTCGCCCGGCCACCAGATCGTAGAGGTCAGGAATTTCCCGCTCGCGCTCGATCAGCCCGGCGGCACGCGGAATGGCGATGTCTCCCACATGGTCCAGCACCGTCTCGCGGCAATCGACAAAGATCGCGGCCTTGGCGATCAGGTCGTCGTCCGCCTCGCGCATCTCCGGCGTGAACCCGCCGACCAGATCGACATGGGTTCCGGGCCGCACCCAGGCCCCCTTCAGGACCGGATCCCGCGACATCGTTGCCGCCGCTATGATATCGGCCGATGCGATGGCGTCCGGGAGCAACGGGGCACTGGACACGGGAAGCCCGTCGGCTTCGAGAGACGCGACGAGTCTTTCCGAGCGGTCCGGAGTCCGGTTGAAGACTCGGATCTCCCGCAAGCCGGGGAAGATCTCCGCATAGCCGCGCGCCAGCGTTTCCGCGACGCGACCGGCACCGATGATCGTCAGAACCCGGCTGTCAGTCCGTGCGAGCAGACGCGCGCCGAGCAGGGAATCCCCGGCCGTCTTCCAGTCCGTCACCATGGATCCGTCGAGCACGGCTTCGGGCGTCGCCGTCTTGTCGGAGAAGACCAGCATCGCCGCCTGAACCGTCGGCAATCCGGAAGCTGCATTACCGGGCATCACCGTCGCCGATTTAACCCCGAGACCAAGCCCGTCGATCCAGGCGGAGCGGGACAGGAGGGCCTCGTCGCCGCGCTCCAGCAGCGTATCGCCGATCCTGGCCCGTGGCAGACGATGGCCCGCCTCCAATGCATCGACCACCGCTTTCCAGGTCAGGCGGCCGGCGACCTGTTCCGGTCCGACGAAGGGCAGGCTCATGAGAAATCCTCCCGTTTCAGCCGATAGAGGACGTGACGGCGCAGCGGATGGTCCGGCGCCAGATTGGGATGATCGAAATCGTCTTCCGGGTCCCGCGTCATGCCGAGCCGCTCCATCACGGCCCGCGAGCGCAGATTCGCGGGCACCGTAAAGGAGACGATCTCTGCGAGGCCGAGATCCCCGAAGCCGAAGGCAAGCGACCGCCGGGCCGCCTCGGTCGCGAAACCGTGGCCCCAATGTTCCTCGGCGAGGCGCCAGCCGATCTCGACCGCCGGCATGAAAGGGGCCTCGAAGCGCGGCACCGAGAGGCCGGTCCAGCCGATGAAGGCACCGGTATCCTTACGCTCGACGGCAAACAGGCCGAAGCCGCGTGTCTTGAAATGCGCCTCGACCCGGTCCAGCAAGTCGTCCGACTCGGCGCGTGTGAGTTGCTTCGGCAGGAACTCGGTCACTTTCGCCGAGCCATTCAGCGCGGCAAACGGTGTCCTGTCCTCCGGCTTCCAGCGGCGGAGAAGCAGGCGTTCGCTCTCGATCATGGGTCAGGCTCCGGTCGCGGCGTCGTGCAGGGCGCGGAGATCCTTGCGCACGATCTTCCCGGTCGTCGTCATCGGCAGTTCGGTGACGAAGGCGACGTGACGCGGATATTCATGCGCCGCGAGCCGGGATTTCACATGTTCCTGGATCTGTTTCGCCAGCTCGTCGGTTCCGGCGATGCCGTCCTTCAGCACGATATAGGCTTTCACCGCCTGGGTGCGGAGCGGATCCGGCACGCCGATCACCGCTGCCATGGCGACGGCGGGATGACCGACGAGACAATCCTCGATCTCGCCCGGGCCGATCCGGTAGCCCGCCGAGGTGATGACGTCGTCGTCACGCCCGACATACCAGAAATAGCCGTCGACATCGCGGATGCCCTGGTCACCGGTCAGCAGCCAGTCACCGGCGAACTTCTTCTCCGTTGCGTCCGGATTGTTCCAGTATTCGAGGAACATCACCGGATCACCCTTTGCGACGGCGATATTGCCCGGAGTCCCGTCGGGCAGCGCGTTGCCGGCATCGTCGACCACCGCGACCTCGTGCCCCGGAATGGCGCGCCCCATCGAGCCCGGCCGGACCTCCATGGTCTCGGCGCAGTTGCCGACCACGAGATTGCATTCCGTCTGGCCGTAGAACTCGTTGATGGTGAGACCGAAAGTCTCCCGCCCCCAGTCGAGCAGCTCGGTCCCCAGTGTCTCTCCGCCGGACGCGACGGAGCGCATGTCGTAGCTGAAACGCTGCCGCGGGGTCTCGACCTGGCGCATCAGTTTCAGGGCGGTCGGCGGCAGGAAGGCGTTGCGGACGCCATGCTCCTGCATCAGCCAGAAGGCTTCCTCCGGGTCGAACTTGCGCGCCCGGTAGGCGAGCACCGGCACGCCGTGATGCCAGCTCGGCAGCAGCACATCGATCAGCCCGCCGATCCAGGCCCAGTCCGCCGGCGTCCAGAAAAGGTCTCCCTTCTTCGGAAAGAAACTGTTCGGATATTCGACGCCCGGCAGGTGGCCGAGCAGGACCCGGTGCGCATGCAGCGCGCCTTTCGGCGGCCCGGTGGTTCCCGAGGTGTAAATGATGAGCGCCGGATCGTCCGCCCTGGTGTCGACGATCTCGAAACGCTCGGACGCGCGTTCCATGGCCGGGCCGAGCGCGACGAAGCCCTCACCGTCTTTCGCCACGTCGGTCACGAAGACATGGCGCAGTTCCGGCAGCTGGTCGCGGAAGGTCCGGATCTTCGCGAGGCCGCCCTCGTCGGTCACGACCGCCGCGGCCCCGGAATTCTGCAACCGGTAGACCAGCGCCTCCTCGGCGAAGAGGGTGAAGAGCGGGATCGCGATCATGCCGGCCTTATAGATCGCGGCATGGGCGATCGCCGTCTCCGGGCGTTGCGGCAGCAGGATGGCGACACGATCCGCACGGCCGAGCCCGCTTGCACTCAGAAGGTTGGCGAACCGGTTCGAGGCGCGGGCGATGTCGCCGAAGCTGAAACGCTCGACCGTTCCGTCCTCGGTCCGGTAGATCAGCGCAGGCGCCGCCGGGTCCTGCCGGTCGGCAATGTCGCGGCCGATATTGTAGCGCTCCGGAATTTGCCAGGCGAATTTCTGGCAAATCTCCTCATAGGTGCTGCCGGTCGGAAGCATGGTCGAAAGGCCCCAAGAAAGACGGATCGGAAAAAGACCATGGAATGCGGCGTCCGGCCAGTGGAAACCGGCCGGACATCCGTTCGCGTGGTTTGCCGTCAGTCGGCGACGGCGATGCGGCCCTCGACCACTTGGTCGGCGATCCGGCCGGTGAGTTCGGCCAGATGATCGAACGCCCCGTCATAGAACCCGATTCCGCCGGTCTGGGAGCGGATCTCGATGATCAGGTCCCTGGTCTCGCTCTCCGGCAGATAGGCCTCGATCTCGTCCCAGCCGTTCCAGCTCTCCTTCGCCTGGAAGCCGAGGATCTGCCCGCGCCGTCCTGTCACGATCCGCTGGACCCGTGCCGTCGAGTCGTTCGGCACCGAGATCACCACCCTCTGGATCGGCTCCAGCAAAACCGGCTGGCATTTCGCCAGGCCCTCGTTCATCGCCATCCGGGCCGCGGTCTTGAAGGCCATGTCGGAGCTGTCGACCGCGTGGAACGAGCCGTCATAAAGCTCTACCGCAACGTCCACGACCTCGAAGCCGAGCGGCCCCCGGCGCATATAGTCCTTCACCCCTTCCTCGACGGCCGGGATGTACTGTTTCGGAACCGCACCGCCAACGATACTGCTCTTGAAGGCGAAGCCCTCGCCCCGGCTGAGCGGCGCGATCTTGATCTTCACGTCGCCGAACTGGCCGTGGCCGCCGGTCTGCTTCTTGTGCCGCGCATGCTGGTCGGCGCCCTTGCGGATCGACTCCTTGTAGGGCACGCCCGGCGCGTGGCTCTCGACCGCGAGCTTGTAGCGCCCCTCGAGCCGCTCCAGCATCACCTTCAGATGGGTGTCACCCTGGCCTCTGATGACCAGTTCGCCCAGCGCGGCACTGTGCTCGACCCGGAAGGACGAGTCTTCCTCGCCGAGTTTCGTCAGCGCACCGGAAAGCTTCACCTCGTCGCCGCGGCTGGTCGGTGAAATCGCGAGCCCGTAGACCGGCGTGAGCGGTTCCGGCCAGTCCAAGCGCGCCTTGCCGTCCGGAGTCAACAGATCGCCGGTCGCGATCTCGTCCATCCGGCCGAAGGCGGCGACGTCACCCGCCGAGACCGAAGAGACCTTGTCCATCTTGGCGCCAAGCAGATGATTGATGCCGCTGACCCGCTGCCCGTTCAGTTCGTCGCCGTCCTTCACCGTGCCGCGCCAGACCCGGACATAAGAGAGCTTGCCCACATGCGAAGCATGAACCGTCTTGAAGACCTGCGCGACCGGGCCGTCTGACTGAGGAATGCCCAGACGCTCGGCGGTGCTGTCCGCGCCCGGGGCCTCGTGCCGCAGGGTCTTCAGCAGGCGCTGGATGCCATGATCCTTTTCCGCTCCGCCGAGCAGGATGGGAACGACGAGGTCGTGCTGCAGGGTTTCGGTCAGCTGCGCATAGACGTCGGGCGCCGCCGGTTCGACCTCTTCCAGCAGCTTCTCGAGCAACCCGTCATCGAAATCGGACAGCGTCTCCAGCATCTCGTTGCGCGCCTCTTTTTCGCGGTCGAGGACCGAGTCGGGCAGCTGCACCAGTTTGGAAGGCTTGCCGTTCTGGTACTGGTAGGCGCGCTCGCTGACGAGATCGACAAACCCGGTGATCGCCTCGCCGTCGCGGATCGGCACCTGGCGCAACGCCAGAGGGCGGTCGGAGACGTCCTGCAGTGCAAGCACTAGATCGCGGACCTGCTCATGAGAATCCTCGATTTTGTTGACGAAGATCACGTGCGGAATGTCGTGGGCGTCGAGGAATTTCAGATAGTGGGTCAGCGCCGGGACCTTGGAGACCTCGGGCTCCGCCACGACGATGGCGATATCCGCGACCATGCAGGCATTGCGCATGTCCTGACTGAATTCGAGGTTCCCCGGCGTGTCGATGAAGGTCCATTTTTCGTCGAGATAGGCGCCTTGCCCGACATTGAGCTCGGTGCTGGCCTGACGTTTGCGCGCTTCCTCGGCGCTGTCGCCGACGGTGTTTCCGTCCTTGACCGTCCCTTTCTTGTGCAGGGTCCCCGTCGCCAGGAGCAGCGCCTCGAACAACGAGGTCTTGCCGCTCAGATAGGGACCCACAAGCACCGCGCACCGGGCGGTGTCTCCATTCTTGCCTGTCATGAAATCCTCCCTGTGAATGCCGGTTCCAGCCCGATATGGGGCGTTCCGGTCCTCCTCTTGGCCGAGGCGGTTTCAAGCCGGCACAACGCGCTGGCACCAGGGAGCGGCGCGAGCGCGCGCGCCACCGTCATTCCCGCACGAGTCCGGGCGGGAGGCAAGGAATTTCACCGATTCGCAGGTTCAGGAATTGGCCCCGGACATGTGCCGCGCGGCGATGTAGCCGAAGGTTACGGCGGGCCCGAGCGTGATCCCGCCGCCCGGATAATTTCCGCCCATGATGCTCGCCGCGTCGTTGCCCGCCGCATAGAGGCCCGGGATCGCTTGCCCCTCCCCGTCCAGCACCTGCGCGTTCGCATCGGTCCGCAGCCCCGCGAAAGTGCCGAGATCGCCGATCTCCAGCCGGACGGCGTAATAGGGTCCCTCGCCGATCGGCGCGACGCAGGGATTGGGCTTGTGTTCCGGGTCGCCGAGGGAGCGGTTGTAGGCAGTGCTGCCCTTGCCGAACTCCGGATCCTCGCCGCGCGCCGCCGGGCCGTTAAAGGCCTCGACCGTGGCACGCAGCTGCGCGGGATCGGCGCCGATGGCCGTTGCCAGGTCTTCCAATGTCTTTCCGGTGAAGAGATAGCCGCTCCTGATGTGCTGCTTGTAGGGCACCGGGAACGGCTTCACGAAGCCGAGGCCGTATTTGCGCAGCACCCGGTGATCGACGATGAAATAGGCGCAGATCTCGCCGCCCTCCTCCATGCAGCGCGCGTACATCGCCTGACAGAAATCGTGATAGGAGTGCGACTCGTTCACGAAACGCCGGCCGGAGCGCGTGACCGCAATCACCCCCGGCTTCGAGCGGTCGACGAAGTGCGGGAAGGTGCCGCGCGTGCCGTCGGACCAGACCGGGCGCGAGATCGGCACCCAGGCCGCCGCGTGCGGCAGGTCGTCCTGCACCGCCGCACCGATGCTCTCGCCGAGCCGGAGACCGTCGCCGGTATTGCCCGGAGGCGCCGGGCTCAAGTGCTCATGGCCGGAGGGCGCGTGCGGGAAGAGTTGCTTGCGCCGCACCGGATCGTGCGGAAATCCGCCCGCCGCCAGCACCACGCCCTTGCGGGCGACGATACGCGTACGTCCCTTCGGCGTATCGATCTCGGCGCCGATCACCCGTCCGGCATCATCCCGCAACAGCTCGCGCACCGGGGCGCTTGTGCGGATCTCGACGCCTTTGTCGAAGCAGGATTTCGCCAGCCGCGCGACCAGCGCGTTGCCGTTCATCAGCCGCATCGAGCGGCCGTGGAAGAGCAGGTCGCGCACGAACTTGAAAAAGAGGATTGCGACAAAATAGGCCGAGACCGGCGAGCGTGTGACATTGAAGAAATGCAGCAGCTCCTTGCCGGTGCCGATCATCAGGCCGAAGAAGGTGATCTCCTTCAGCGGCTTGCGCAGGCGCTTGATCTCCGGGCCGAGTTCGCGACCGTCGAAGGGCCGCGCGACGATCGAGCGCCCGGCATCCATGCCGCCCGGCGCGTCCGGATGGTAGTCGGCGAAGGTCGGGCCGAGATCGAACTGAAGACTGGTCTCGTTCTCGTAGAACTCGACCGCCTTCGGTCCGGCTTCCAGAAAGGCGTCGACGCGGGCCTTGTCGTAGAACGCGCCAGCCTCGTGCTTCAGATATGTTTCCGCCGCTTCCCGGCTGTCCTGGATCCCGGCGCGTTTGCCTGGGGCATTGCACGGGATCCACATCCAGCCGCCGGAGCGCGCCGAGGTGCCGCCGAAGACCGGCTCCTTCTCCACCACCAGGACCGAAAGCCCGCGATGTGCCGCCGAAACCGCGCTGGCGAGACCACCCGCACCCGAGCCCACCACAAGGACGTCGTAACTCTCCGTCGGATGCCGATCCGCCGCCATTTCCGTCTCCTCCGTTCGATTTCTTTTTTCTTTCAACTCTAGCGGCTTCCGCCCGGCGGTCTATCGCCGTAATTGTCATGAAAGAATGAAAGAAACCGGAGGAAACGGAATGTTCGAAGACAGGCTTGTGCTGGTTACCGGCGCGGGGCAGGGACTGGGCGCAGCCATGGCGCAAGGCTTCGCGGACAAGGGCGCGCAGGTGATCTGCGCCGATATCGACGCGGCGGCGGCGGAACGGACCGCCATCCTGATCGGCACCGGGATCGCGCTGCGCCTCGATGTCTCCGACCGCGCATCGGCCGACCGTGCGGCGGCCAAGGTCGCCGAGGAACACGGACCGATCAATGTCCTCGTCAACAATGCCGGGATCTGTCCGCGCAACCGCATCGACAGTCCGGACGTGGCGGAAACCTGGCGCCGGGCGATGGACGTCAATCTCGACGGCACGCTCAACATGACCCTCGCCTTCGTTTCCCAGCTGCGCGAGACGCGGGGAACGGTGATCAACATGGCCTCTGTCGCGGCCTTCGTCTCGACCGCGACCTCGATCGCCTATTCGACCTCGAAGGCGGCGGTGAAGATGCTGACCCAGAGCCTCGCCCAGGAACTGGCGCCGGACGGGGTGCGGGTGAACGCGATCGCCCCGGGCCCGATGAAGACGGACATCACCCTGCCGACCCGCGAGGATCCGGAACGCTACAAGCAGTTCCTGACCCGCATTCCCCTCGGCCGCTTCGGCGAGCCGGAGGAACTGGTCGGACCGGCGCTGTTCCTTGCCTCAAACATGTCGAGCTACGTCACCGGCACGACCCTGGTGGTCGACGGCGGCTATCTCGCGGTTTAGGCCGAGACTGCCTCGCCGAGCTCATTGACCGCCTTTCCGATCGCGGCGTCCACCGCCTTCTCCCAGACGGCGGCGCTGTCGGTATCGGCGCCCGCCGGATAAAGGATGCCGCGCGATGAATTGACGATCCCGCCCTCGAGCCCGTTCGGGCCCTTGACGAAGCCGTTGACCGCATCGGCGGCACTACCGCCCTGGGCGCCGTAACCGGGGACGAGGAAGATCGTGCGCGGCAGGATCTCGCGGATCCGCTCCGCCTCGCCCGGATAGGTCGCACCGACCACGATGCCGAGCGAGGACCAGCCGGTCTCCGGACCTTCCATCTCGCCCGACATCTGGCTCAGGCTGTCGGCCACGGTCTCGGCGAGGCTGCGGTTGCCAATCTTGAGGTCCTGATAGTCGCCGGAGCCGGGATTGCTGGTCTTCACCAGGATGAAGAGCCCGCGCCCGTTGGCTTTCGCGGTCGTGAAGAAGGGCTGCAGCGTGTCCCGGCCGAGATAGGGATTGAGGGTGATCGCATCGGACGGCATCGGCGCGTCGGCGGCGAGGTAAGCGCCGGCATAGGCGTCCGCCGTGCTGCCGATATCGCCGCGCTTGGCGTCCAGGAGAACCAGCATCCCGAGCCTGCGGGCATGGGCCGAGACCTCGTCCAGCATGCGCATGCCGCGCCAGCCCATGCGCTCGAAGAAGGCGATCTGCGGCTTCACCACCGCCACCCGGCCCTCGGCCCGGTCCAGCATCGCCTTCAGGAAGGCCTCAACCGCCGGCGCCGTCAGCGGGTTGCCGGGGGACATGTCGCCGTCACGGAACAGCGCCGGGATCTTGTCGAGATAGGGGTCGAGACCGAGACAAAGCGGGTTGCCGAGCGCGCGCACGCGTCCGATCAGGGCATCGCCGAAATGCTGCATGGAAATCTCCGGAGAAGTTTCCAGCTTATAAGGCGAAGCCCTCCGCCCTGTCCACCCCGCGCGGCCCGCTTGCGACGGCCGAAAACGGGTCGGTCCGGCTCAGGGAATCCGTTCGACCCGGAGCACGTTGGTCGACCCGGGCGTGCCCATCGGAACGCCTGCGGTGATGACGATCTTCTCGCCCGCCTGCCCGAACTCTTCCGACTTCGCCACCTCGACCGCGCGCTTTACCACGGCGGAGAAGCGCTGCTCCTGCTCGACATGGACCGCATGGACGCCCCAGGCCATGGCGAGGCGTCGCGCCGTCCGCTCGTTCGCGGTAACACAGAGGATCGGCACCGCCGGCCGTTCGCGCGAAGCGCGGACCGTGGTCGAACCCGAGGTCGTGTAGGTGACGATGCAGGAGGCGCTCACCGTCTCCGCGACCTGCCGGGCCGCGAGGGTGATCGCGTCGGAGACCGTCGGTTCCGGATCGTCGTGGCTGGCATTGATGATCTGCTGGTAGATCGAGTCGCCTTCGACCTCGCGGATAATGCGGTTCATCATCTCGACCGCCTCGACCGGATAGTCGCCCGCCGCCGATTCCGCCGACAGCATCACCGCGTCCGCCGAATCGTAGACCGCCGTCGCCACGTCCGAGGCCTCGGCGCGGGTCGGCGCCGGGCTGGTAACCATGGAATCCAGCATCTGCGTCGCCACCACGACCGGCTTGCCGAGGGAACGGCAGAGCTTGATGATCCGCTTCTGCAGCATCGGCACCTTTTCGGGCGGCATCTCGACGCCAAGATCGCCGCGCGCCACCATGACGCCGTCGCTCAGCTCGCAGATCTCCTCCAGCCGGTCGATCGCCGCCGGCTTTTCCAGCTTCACGATGATCGCCGCCTGGTCGCCGATCAGCTTGCGGCCCTCGGCGACGTCTTCCGGACGCTGCACGAAGGAAAGCGCGACCCAGTCGACCCCGATGCTGAGGGCGAAGGAGAGGTCCGACTTGTCCTTCGCGCTGAGCGCCGAGAGGCCGAGCATCACGTTGGGCACATTGACGCCCTTGTTGTTGGAGAGCGGGCCGCCGGTCAGGACCTTGGTCTCGGCGAAACCCTCGCCGCACTTGGTGACGAGGAGCCGGATCTTGCCATCGTCGAGCAGCAGCTCGGTGCCCTTTTCGATCGCTTCGAAGATTTCCGTATGTGGCAGGCAGACGCGTTTCTGGTCGCCCGGCGTCCGTTCCAGATCGAGCCGGAACTTCGCGCCGGCCTTCAGCTCGATCTTGCCGTCCTTGAAGCTGCCAATCCGGAGTTTCGGACCCTGCAGATCAGCCATGATGGCGATCGGGCGGCCGGTCTTCTTCTCCAGCTCCCGGATGACCCTCAGCCGCTCTGCATGATCCCGGTGCGAGCCGTGGCTGAAATTCAGGCGGAAGACATCGACCCCGGCCCTGAACAGTTCCTCAATGCGCTCCGCGGTCGAACTTGCCGGACCAAGCGTGGCGACGATTTTCGTGTTTCTATATCTTCTCATGATGCCAGTTAAACGCGAGCCAGATGACAATTCAAACCGTCATTGCGGGACCTGTAACGATCACCGGATCAGGATAGCCCGGAAGTCGTTCACGTTCGTGAGCGTCGGTCCCGTCATGACCAGCCCGCCCGCCTTCCCGAAGAAGCTATACCCGTCATTGTTTGCAAGATAGGGCTTCGGATCGGCCAGGCCATCCGCCAGCCGCGCGTGGATCGACCCGGTCATTACGCAGCCCGCATTGTCCTCGGTGCCGTCGATCCCGTCGGTGTCGCAGGCGATCGCGGAGATGCGCTCGCGGCAATCAGGCATCCGCTCCTGCATCGTGACCAGAAGCGAGAGCAGGAATTCGGCATTCCGCCCGCCGCGCCCGGAACCGCGGACCGTGACAGTCGTCTCGCCCCCCGAGAGCAGAACCGCCGGCGCGCCGAGCGGCTGCCCGTGGCGCGCCACTTGCGCCGCGATGGCGGCATGCATCTTTGCCACCTCCCGGCTCTCGCCCTCGATCGAGTCGCCGAGGATCAGCGGGGTCACGCCTGCCGCCCGCGCAGCCTCCGCCGCCGCCTCGAGCGAGCGCTGCGGTGCCGCGACGAGGTGGGTCTCGGTCCGCGCGAATGCCGGATCGCCCGCTTTCGGCGTCTCGTTTCGCGGATCGTCGAGCAGCGCCCGAACCCCGGACGGAATCTCGAGGCCATATTTTTTAATGATGGCGATAGCGTCGGCGAGGGTCGTCGGGTCCGGCACGGTCGGACCGGACGCGATGACGTCGAGATCGTCTCCGGGCACGTCGGAGATCGCGAGCGTCACCAGCCGTGCCGGTGCCGCCGCGGCGGCAAGTCTGCCTCCCTTGATGGCGGAGAGATGCTTCCTCACGCAGTTCATCTCATGGATCGTCGCGCCTGATTTCAGCAGCGCCCCGTTCAACGCCTGCTTCTCCTCGAAATCGAGACCTTCGGCCGGCGCAGTCAGCAATGCCGAGCCGCCGCCGGAAATCAGACAAAGCGCGAGATCGTCCGGACCGAGGGTCTCGGCGATCTCGAGAATGCGCCGGGCGGCCTCGCGACCGTTTTCGTCCGGTACCGGATGAGCCGCCTCGACAATCTCGATCTGACGGCAAGGCAAGGCATGCTCGTAGCGCGTCACGACAAGTCCGGAGTAGGACAGGTCCGGCTGCCTCTCCTGCATGTAATCCTCGACAGCCTTCGCCATCGCGCCGCTCGCCTTGCCGGCCCCGAGCACGACGATGCGGCCCGCGACAGGCTCAGCGAAGACCCTGTCCAGAAACGGCGGGAGACAGCGCCCGGGGTCGGCCGCAGAAACGGCGGCGTCGAACAGCGATTTCAGAAAGTCTGCCTCGGAACTCATGTCACTCCCTCGCAAAAGCGGGCCGAGTCTATTCCGGGCATCCTCCCCGGACAAGCGGCCCGGAGCCGCTTGCCAGCGGTGCTCAAAAAGGCGATAGATCGCTTCGATTACAGCCTCTCGCTCTGGATAGACATGGCCACGATCCTGACCGACCGGGACCCGGCACCATACGGGGAACGCAATCCCGACGGTGCCTCCCGCCTGCTCTTCATCTCCGACCATCACCGCAACACGGTCCCGGTCTCGCTCGACCGGCTCGGCCTTCCGGATGACGAACTCGGCCGGCATATCGGCTACGATATCGGGATCGAATGGGCGGGAAACTACCTCTCCGACCGGTTCGACGCGCCGATGGTGCACTCCTGTTTTTCGCGCTTGGTGATCGACTGCAATCGGGTGCCCGAAGCCCCCGGCTCGATGCCGGAAGTCGCGGACGGGACGGAGGTTCCCGGCAACTGGGCTTTGACCGATGCGCAGCGCAACGCCCGGCGGCGCGAGATCTTCGAGCCCTATCATGCCGCCATCCGAAGCCGGATCGAGGCGATGGAAGCGGATGGGCGGATCCCGGTCGTCGTCGCGCTGCACAGCTTCACGCCGCAGCTTCGCGACGGCGGCACCTGGCGTCCCTGGGAGATCGGCATTCTCTGGAACGAGGACGAGCGCCTTGCCCGTCCGCTGATCGATATTCTGCGGGAGGATCTCACTCTCTCCATCGGCGACAACGAACCCTATTCCGGCAGAGGGGTGGGCGGCTTCTCGCTCAATGCCCATCCGGAAGCGCGCGGCCTGCCGCATGTCGCGGTCGAGTTCCGTCAGGACCTGATCGCCGACGGGGCGGGCGCACGGAAATGGGCGGAGATTTTCGGGAACGCTCTGGAAATCGCGCTGGCGTCCATTACTCTCTGAGACAGGAAACGAACGCGCACCGCGCGAGGGAGTGGAAGCAATGAGCCATCCGGCAGACAAATTTGACCAGCAGACCCGTACCGAACTCGAGGCCGCCGCCTTCCGGCGGCTGCTCGCCCATCTCGACGAGCGCAAGGACGTGCAGAATATCGATCTGATGAACCTCGCCGGTTTCTGCCGCAACTGCCTCTCGAAATGGTACCTGGCGGAGGCCGAGTCGCGGAATCTCGAGCTCGATTACGACGCGGCACGGGAAATCGTCTATGGCGAGCCGTACGGCGACTGGAAGGCGAAGTACCAGAAGGAAGCCTCCACCGAGCAGAAAAAGGCTTTCGACGCCGAGATGGCGAAACAGAGTCACTGAGGCATCAAGCAGCGCTTGATGGGAGCGGACGGCCTGACTATTGTCCGCTCGTTTTTTCCTTCCAGTTACGGGGATATTTCATGACCGATGTCGGCGGTATCGCTGCGGACCAGCTGCGTTCCTATATCGAACGGATCGAGCGGCTCGAAGAAGAGAAGGCCGCGCTGGCCGCGGATATCAAGGACGTGTTCGCGGAAGCCAAGGGCAACGGCTTCGACGTGAAGACGATGCGCCAGATCCTGAAGCTCCGGAAACTGGACAAGGACGATCTGCAGGAGCAGGAGCACCTGCTCGAACTCTACAAGGTCGCGCTCGGCATCGAATAGCTTTCACAAAGCGATCACGTGATAGCAGAGGATCCGGCTGACCTCGGCGCCATCCTCGGAGATCGGCAGTAACACGACTTCGATATCCACTTTGACGTCGTTCACCGTCTTCACCCGGCGCCATATCCCGTGAACCGGAGCGCGTGCGGTCGCGCAAAGTTCGAGCGCTTGCTGGAGAACCTCCTTCGTCGGCCCGGGGAACACGGCACTGGACACAAACTGACGCGTGACAAGTCCGTATATCTTTGCAAGCCCCGTTCCGATCAGGCTGAACTGGAACGGGTCATTGCCGTCCATCACCTTGATCATCGCGAGATTCGGCAGGAAGTCGAACAGGTCGATCGGATCGACCTCGCACCGTCTGGGTCCGATGCGATCGGCTCTGAGATCGTTCCATTGCGCGACAATCTGCCTGACCCGGTCGCTTTCGAGGATTGTTCCTTCCCCGATCACTGCAGTTTCTAGGGGCGTATCCTCTGAGCTCACGTGAATTCCGCTTTCACTTCGTTTTGCATTTCCGAACGCATATTAGCATGCAGCGTAATGCGGCGGAGTATTTCCGCCAAGCATTGCAACAACCCCACTTGGCGCGCGGCAATCCGCCAGCTCAGATCCAGTCGGAAACGAGAACCGGGCGACCGCGGCAGAACGTGGCCCGGATCTCGGCGCGGCCGTCACCGGACGGCGGAGAAACGAACAGGATATCCGCACGTTGGCCGGCGGCGATTTCGCCTCTGTCATCAAGGCCGGCGGCGCGGGCAGGATTGCGCGAAATCAGGTTCCAGGCATCGGCGAAATCGGCATCGCCTGCCGCCGCCAGGATGAACGGCGCTTGCGGCAGTGACGGATAGTAATAGTCGGAGACCAGCGCCGTGCAGCGTCCGGCACGCACTTCGTCCGCCGCCCGGATCCCGCCATCCTTCATGTGACTGCCTCCACGCAGCACATTCGGCGCGCCGAAGATCGCGGTATTGCCGAGCTTCCGGCTCTCCTCCGCCGCGTCGAGGGTCAGTGGAAATTCCGCGATCCCGCAGCCAAGGGCGTTGAAATGCCGCCGCTCGTCCGGCGTCCGGTCGTCGTGGGAGGCCATCGGAATGCCGTTGGCGAGTGCGGTCTCGGCCAGACGGCTCACGGTCGGCTGCACCTCCTCGCTCCGCGCCGCAAGCCCGCGCACGAGCGCAAGGAAGTCCGGTTCGGAGAGCCCGGTCCGGCCGGTATAGGTGCCGAGCGGTTCGCCCCTTTCGACCTTGCGAAGGATCGGTGCCATGTGCTCGTTGAAGGCCAGCAGATCGACCCGGCCGTTCCGCATCCAGTCCACCACTTCGTCGGCGACATCGAGATTGTAGAGCTCGTAGCGGAGATGAAAGCGCGAATCGGCGAGGAGGCGCGACCGGGCCTCGTCCAGCCCGTCGATGATCTCGATCACCGTGTCCCGCCCGCGCAGGCCCGGCTCCCACGAGTAAGTGACGGCGTGATAGGCGGTGGTGATGCCGTTCGAGATCAGCTGCCGGTCGGTATCGGCGAAGGCGACCTCGGTCGGGAAATGCACGCCGGGACGCGGCATGAGCTGACGCTCGAAGGCGTCCCCGTGCAGGTCGACGATCCCCGGAAGCACGAGGAGACCGGCCGCATCCACGACGCGGTCACGCGGCGCGGCATCGACCCCGACCGCGGCGACCCGGTCCTCTTCGATCCTGATGCTGGTCTCGACAAGACCTTCTCCCGGGACAAGCACGCGTCCCCCCTGAATCAACGCCCCCAACGCACTTCTCCGATCCGGTGAGCCATGTCATAAGGCGAATATACACAGTCGGCCTGACAGTGAGATGAACCTTTCGGAGTCCTTTGCATCATGACCAGCAGCACACCGAATTTTCCGGCTCCCGCACCGTCAACGGATCCCGACAGCCCGCGCTACGCGATCTATTTCGCGCCGGACGCGGACACCGTGCTGCACCGCTTCGGCTCGAGCTGGCTCGGACGCGACGCGATCAGCGGCGAGGAACTGGAGCAGCCGGCGCTCGACGGGTTCGATGCAGAGAGTCAGAAAGCCCTGACGGCGACCGCCCGCGGGTACGGCTTTCACGCAACGCTGAAACCGCCGTTCCATCTGAAGGCCGGCCGGACAGCCGACGATCTGATGGACCAGGCGGCGCGATTTGCAGCCGGTCGCGCTTCATTCGAAGTCAATCTCGTCGCCCGCGATCTCTCCGGCTTCCTCGCCCTGATGCAGAAGGAGAGCAAGGCGGCGATGCGCGAGCTCGCCGCCGACGGCGTCCGTGACTTCGATTCCCTGCGCGCGCTGCCGAGCGACGCGGAACTGGAGAAGCGCCGGGCCGCCGGACTCTCGAGCCAGCAGGAACTGATGCTGCAACGCTGGGGCTATCCCTACGTGATGAACGAATTCCGTTTCCACATGACGCTGTCGAAGCGGATCCGGGACGACGAGGAACGCGAGGCGCTGTTGCGCGAGATCCTGAAGCACGGCGCGGACGCGCTCGCGACGCCAGTCAGGATCGACGCCGTCTCCGTGTTTCATCAGGAGAACAGGTCGAAGCCGTTCCTGCGCCTCGGGCATTTCCCGTTCGGAGGCTGACGTCTCCCGGCTTCCCGCCGGGTCCTACCCCGCCAGAACGTCCTTCAGCGCGGCGAGAAAGGCATCCGTATCCTCGGGGCTGCCGACGGTCACGCGGATATAGTTCTCGTATCCGGGATGCATCAGGCGGCCGATCATGACGCCCTGCTGCGTGAGCGCCGAGACGATGTCCGCCGCCGGCCGGTCCATCTTCGCGGTGACGAAGTTGGCCACCGTCGGAAAGGGTTCCGCGCCGAGTTCGGTCAGACCCGCGACGAGACGCTCCCGCTCGATCCGGGTCTTTTCCAGCAGCATCTCGCGATGTGCCGTATCCTGCCAGGCTGCGAGCGCGCCCGCCTGGGCGACCGCGTTCACGTTGAAGACACTGCGGACTTTCTGGAACGCCTTCGCAATCTCGTCGGACCCGGCGAGCACATAACCGACTCGGATTCCGGCCAGTCCGTAAGCCTTCGAGAAGGTCCTGAACACGGCCCATGGCCCTTTGCGGGTTTCCATCACCTTCAGATGGTCCTCGCCGCCGGCATGGATGCCGAACTCGTAATAAGCCTCGTCCAGAACCAGCAATGCCGTGTCAGGCACGCCTGCCGCCAGCCGCGCGACCTCCGCCGAGCTGAGGATGGCGCCGGTCGGATTGTTCGGTGAGGCGGCGAAGACGATGCGGGTCTTCGGCGTACAGGCCGCGATCAGCCCGTCCACGTCGTTGCTGCCGTCGGTCTTGACCGGGACGGTCACGACGGTTCCGCCGTTCAGCACCGCGGCGTTGTTGTAGCTCGGGAAGGATGGCATCGGCACCACCACCTCGTCCCCCGGCGAGACCGCGAGACGGCCTGCGGAGACGATCGCCTCGTCGCTACCGTTGCCCATGACGATGCGGTGCTGCGGGATCCCCGTCGCCTCCGAGATCGCGGCGGTCAGGGCGCGCCATTGCGGGTCCGGATAGCGGTTCACCCGCGCGCAGGCGTCCTGCATCGCCGCGATCGCTTTCGGCGAGGGCTGGATCGGCGACTCGTTGAGGTTCATCCGCCGGATCGGCCCTTTGCCGGCGTCCGCCTCGATCGGCGGGCGGCCCGGGTCAGGGAGCGCACGCAGCGCGGGCTTCGGGATCGTGGGCTCAGCGGAGAATTCGGCCATAGGACTGTTCCAGGGAAGAGAGATCAGCGGGAAAAACGCATGATCGTATGGTCAATCAGGAAGTCCGTACAGGCGCAAATCAGGAATGGCCTCTGTCCTTCGAGGCAGCTTTCTTCAGCAGCTCCGTCGCCTTCGCAAGGCAATCGAGCGTCTGTTCGGAGAGATGGTGCTCCAGCCCCTCGGCATCCGCCTCGGCGATATCCGCCGGCACGCCGATCAGGTGCAGGAACTCAAGCACGAGATGGTGCCGCTGGCGTGCATGCTCGGCGACGGTACGGCCCTTGTCTGTCAGGAAGATCGCGCGGTAGGGCTTGCTCTCGACAAGCCCTTCCTTCTGCAGGCGCTGGATGGTGTTGTTCACCGTCGGCCGGCTGACCCCGAGCAAGTCCGCGAGATCGACCAGCCGGGCCTCGCCATTGGTCTCGATCAGGTCGGCGATCAGTTCCACATAATCCTCGGCGATCTCGACGCTATGGTCCCGCCGGATACGCTCGAACAAAGCCGCGCGCTTGGTGGAATCGCCCAGATCGATGACCGGCATGTCCCTGTCTTCCGCCATTTTCGTGCTGCGGCCGCGTGTCAATTCCCGATCCTTTGCCAGTTCCTTTGCCGGACAGAAAATTAGTATAAGCTAAATTTCTATTGACGCGCTAACAAATTAATCCATATCTGATTTAAGTTCACATCCCGGCACGATCCGTGAGCGGGACATCGCAACTGGTGCCGGCTACCCAAGGGGAAGCAATGAAATCCGCAAAGCGGACGGTGTTACTGTTCATGCTCGCTGTCGGTCTGACGCTCGGCGTTGCGGCAGTGCACACGGCCTTCGCCGCTGGCAAGATGAAGGTCGTGACGACCTTCACCGTCCTTGCCGACATCGCGGCGAACGTCGCGGGCGAGGCTGCCGAAGTGGTCTCGATTACCAAACCCGGTGCGGAAATCCACGGCTACCAGCCGACCCCGCAGGACATCGTCCGCGCGAGCGACGCCGATCTCATTCTCTGGAACGGGCTCAATCTCGAGCTCTGGTTCGAACAGTTCCTCTCGCATCTCGGCCCCATCCCCTCGGTCACCTTGTCCGACGGCATTACACCGATCCCGATCAAATCCGGGTCCTACGAGGGCAAACCCAATCCGCATGCCTGGATGGGCCTCGACAACGCGCTGATCTATATCGACAACATCGCCGCCGCCTTCGCGAAACAGGATCCGTCGAACGCGACGATCTATGAAGCGAACGCCGCCGCGTACAAGGAGAAGCTTCGCGGCACGATCGACCCCTTGCGCCGCCGCATCGCCGGGATCCCCGAAGCCTCGCGCTGGCTCGTGACCTGCGAAGGTGCCTTCAGCTATCTCGCGCGCGATTTCGGCCTGAAGGAACTCTATCTCTGGCCGATGAACGCCGATCAGGTCGGGACGCCGCAACAGGTCCGCAAGGTGATCGACGGTGTGCGCGGTAACAGCATTCCGGTCGTGTTCTGCGAAAGTACCGTCAATACCGCGCCGGCCAAGCAGGTGGCGCGGGAAACCGGCGCCAAATATGGAGGGGAGCTTTATGTCGACTCGCTTAGCACAGCCGACGGGCCGGTTCCGTCCTATCTCGATCTTCTGACCGTCACATCCCGCACCGTCGCAGACGGTCTCGCGGCCCCGACGAACTGAGGCCCGGCATGCTCGCGCGCAACGATCCGACGAAAGACACGAGTGCGGAGAAAGACACCGCCGGCGGCATTTCAGCCCATCATGTCACAGTCACCTATCGCAACGGCCACACCGCGCTCTTCGACGCCAGCTTCGAGATCCCGCGCGGCACCGTGACCGCTCTGGTCGGCGTCAACGGCGCGGGCAAGTCGACCCTCTTCAAGGCGATCATGGGCTTCGTGCCGACCGCCGAGGGCGAGATCCGGCTGCTCGGGCGCAGCGTGAAGCAGGCGCTGCGCGAGAACCTCGTCGCCTATGTGCCGCAATCCGAGGATGTCGACTGGGCCTTCCCGGTGCTGGTCGAGGATGTCGTCATGATGGGGCGTTACGGCCATATGGGTTTTCTGCGCCGCCCCTCGGCCGGGGACCGCGCGGCGGTCGACAAGGCACTCGACCGGGTCAATATGCAGGCCTACCGCCACCGCCAGATCGGCGAGCTTTCCGGCGGCCAGCGTAAGCGCGTGTTCCTCGCCCGGGCGCTGGCGCAGGACGGACAGGTGATCCTGCTTGACGAACCCTTCACCGGTGTCGATGTGAAGACCGAGGACCAGATCGTGGCCCTCCTGCGCGAACTTCGCGAGGAAGGGAGGGTGATGCTGGTCTCGACGCACAATCTCGGCTCGGTGCCGGAATTCTGCGACCGCACGATCCTGGTCAAGGGCACGGTGCTCGCCTACGGCCCGACCGAGACGACCTTCACCCGGGAGAATCTGGAGCGCGCCTTCGGCGGCGTATTGCGCCATTTCACTCTCGGCGGGAACGATCTGCACGAGGATGGAGACACTCGCGAAGTCACCATCTTCACCGACGACGAGCGCCCCCTGGTGCAGTACGGCGAGCGCACGCACACGATCCGCAGCGAGGACGCGCAGTGATCGCCTTGCTGCTGGAGCCCTTCTCGTACGGCTACATGACCAACGCCATGTGGGTCTCGGCGCTGGTTGGCGGGGTTTGCGCCTTTCTCTCGGCCTACCTGATGCTGAAAGGCTGGTCGCTGATCGGCGACGCGCTCTCCCACTCCGTCGTGCCCGGGGTCGCCGGCGCCTACATGCTCGGCCTGCCCTTCGCGCTCGGCGCCTTCATCGCCGGCGGACTCGCTGCGGGCGCGATGCTGTTTCTCTCCGAACGTTCGGGCCTGAAGATCGACACCATCATCGGCCTGATCTTCACCTCCTTCTTCGGGCTCGGCCTCTTCATCGTTTCGGTCAGTCCGGTCTCCGTCAGCATCCAGACCATCACCATGGGCAACATCCTCGCCATCACACCGGAGGATACGCTGCAGCTCGTCCTGATCGGGGCGATCTCCCTCGCCGTGCTGACGGCGAAATGGAAGGATCTGATGGTCACCTTCTTCGACGAGAGCCACGCCCGGTCCATCGGTCTGCGCCCGGAAATCCTGAAGGCCGTCTTCTTCGTCCTGCTCTCCGCCTCCGTCGTGGCGGCGATGCAGACCGTCGGCGCCTTCCTCGTCATCGCCATGGTCGTGACGCCGGGGGCGACGGCTTATCTGCTCTGCGACCGCTTCCCGCGCCTGATCCTGACCTCCATCGCCATCGGCACGCTGACCAGTTTCGTCGGCGCCTATGCGAGCTATTTCCTCGACGGCGCGACGGGCGGGATCATCGTCACGCTGCAGACCCTGATTTTCCTGACAACCTTCGTCTTCGCGCCAAAGCACGGGCTGATGGCCTCACGCCGGAAGGCCGCCGACACGCTTCAGCGCAGCCGGAAGCTCAGGCGGGCCGCATGACCGAGTTCGAAACCCTGCTGATGCCGTTCCGCTTCGGCTTCATGCTGAACGCCTTTGCCATCTCGCTCATCGTGGCGGTGCCGACGGCGCTGCTCTCCTGCTACCTTGTGCTCAAGGGCTGGGCCCTGATGGGCGATGCCGTCAGCCATGCCGTGCTGCCTGGGATCGTGCTGGCCTATATCCTCGGCCTGCCGCTGATCCTCGGCGCTTTCGCAGCCGGGATGACCTGCGCGCTCGCGACCGGCTATCTGTCGCACAACAGCCGGGTGAAGCAGGACACGGTGATGGGCGTGGTGTTTTCCGGGATGTTCGGGATCGGCATCGTGCTCTTCGTCTCGATCGAGACCAACGCCCATCTCGACCATATCCTGTTCGGAAATATGCTCGGCGTCGGCGCGGAAGATCTCTGGACCGCCGGACTGATCTCCCTCGGAGTCTCCGCCGCGATCCTGCTCAAGTGGAAGGACTTGCTGCTACACAGCTTCGATCCGGCGCAGGCCCGGACCTCCGGCCTTCCCGTGGCCTGGCTGCATTACGGATTGTTGGCCGCACTGTCCCTCACCATCGTCGCGACCCTGTCGGCGACCGGCCTGATTCTCGCCATCGGCCTGCTGATCTCGCCCGGCGCCATCGCTTTTCTGCTGGTCCGCCGTTTCGGGACGATGCTGCTGGTCGCGGTCGCGGTCTGCATCTCCTCGATGCTGCTCGGCACCTATCTCAGCTTCTTCCTCGACAGCGCGCCGGCGCCGACCATCATCCTGATCCTGACGGCGATGTTCGTGGTGGCGTTCCTTCGCCGCATGGCGCTGACGCGTCGAGCCTCGCAGCTGAAAACCCGGTCAGCGTCCGGCACGTAGCATCCGACCCGGCGCACAAACAAAAAGGACGCGGCCGAACCGCGTCCCTCGATCTGTATTTATTTCGGATCGCTCAGTCGAGCCAGTCGGCGATCACGTAAGGCGCGCGCGTGCTCGGTACTTCCGGATGATGGTGCTGGTACACCTTCACGGCGGAGTTGAAGCAGATCTCGTCGCGCTGGCCGAGCATCTTCATCTTCGTATAGGTGTTTACGACCGCCCTGTAGCAGGTGTCGGTCGGCCCACAGCCGAATTTATCGTCGCAAGAACTCATGATCGGTTCCCACACCATCATCGTCCGATTGTTCCGGCAGGATATGAATCCGCCCCCGGAACGCAAGGAAAATCGTTGCGGTTTCAACAATTTAGAACAATTCTAAGAATCAAACCGGACCCGAAAATATGTTAAAGGGTCCTAAAATGGTCTTATTTCAATGCATTATTGTGCATCGACCAGCCGGGCCCGCTGTCCCTCCACGACCTGTTCCATGATGCCTTGCATATCGTACTCAAGGCGCCAGTTCGGAAAATGGCCCTCGAACTTGGAGATGTCGCCGATCCACCAGATGTGATCGCCGACGCGATTCTCCTCCGAATAGGACCAGTTGAACGATTTCCCGGTGATCTCCTCGGCCATCCGGATAGCTTCGAGCATCGAGCAGTTGGCATGACGGCCGCCGCCGATGTTGTAGACCTCCCCCGGGCGCGGCGCCTGGAAGAAGTGCCAGAAGGCGTTCACCAAGTCGTGGGAATGGATATTGTCGCGCACCTGCTTGCCCTTGTAGCCGAACACCGTATAGGCCTTGCCGGTCAGCGCGCACTTGGCGAGATAGGCGAGGAAGCCATGCAGCTCCGCGCCGGAATGACCGGGGCCGGTCAGGCAGCCGCCGCGGAAGACGCCGGTCTTCAAGCCGAAATAGCGGCCATATTCCTGTACCAGCACGTCCGCCGCGACCTTTGACGCGCCGAAAAGAGAATGCAGCGTGCCGTCGATGCTCATGCTCTCGTCGATCCCCTTCGCGAAGAAAGCGTGGCTCCGGTCGATCTCCCAGCGGGTCTCCAGTTCGACCAGCGGCAGCCGGTTCGGCGTGTCGCCATAGACCTTGTTGGTGCTGGTGAAAATGAACGCCGCCTCCGGGCAATGCCGGCGGGTCAGCTCCAGAAGATTGAGCGTACCGTTGGCATTCACCGTGAAATCGGTGATCGGCTCCCGCGCCGCCCAGTCGTGCGACGGCTGCGCCGCCGTGTGCAGCACCAGGGCGATTTCGTCGCCACATTGATCGAAGACCGGCTCCAGCGCCGCAATCTCGCGGATGTCGGCAGCGACATGACGATAGCGGTTGCCGAGCGCGCTTTCGAGCTGCGCCCGGCTCCAGCCGGTACTGGCCTCGCCGCCGAAAAAATAGGCCCGCATGTCATTGTCGATACCGACAACATCGAGCCCCTTCTCTGCCAGAAACCGGACGGCCTCGGCGCCGATCAGACCGGCTGAGCCGGTAACGAGTGCAATTGCCATATCTCACCGTGCGGCCCGCTACACGCGGACTGTCATTTTTGTTTCAGAGCTTTCGCCGAAGCGTTCAGTGCCAGCAGCATGGAACTGTGGCGGTTGGCCAGCGACTTTGCGGATTGCAATACGCCAAGTTCCGCGAAATTTCCATCCGGGACGGGGCCGTCTTTCTTCAGCATCGCCTCCATCTGATCCCGCGCTCGCAGCACCTCCTCGACCGTACAGCCGACGATGGCGCGGGCGACGATGGACGCCGCAGCCGAGCCAAGCGCACAGGCGTCGACCTTGTGCGCGTAATCCTCGATCCTGCCGTCCTCAACTTTCAGATAAACCGAGATCTCGCTGCCGCAGGCGCGGCTCACGGCCTCGCCTTTGTGGGTCGCGTCCTCAAGTTTGCCGAGCCGCGGAATGTCTGCGGCGTAAGCGAGGATCTTGTCCTGATAGATGGCGTCGATGCCGCTCACGATGGCGGTCTCACGCGGCCGCGGCGGCTTGCGCCTCGGCCTTGATCTTGTTCAGCATGGCCCCGAGACCGTTCTTGCGCGTCGGGCTCAGATGCTCCTCGAGACCGATCTCGCGGATGAAATCCGGCTCCGTCGCCAGGATCTCCTCGGCCGTCCGGTTGCTGTAGATGCGCAGGATGACGGCGATCAGGCCGGAGACGATGGCGGCGTCGCTGATCGCACGGAAGACCAGCCGGTCGCCATGCCGGTCGCCGACCAGCCAGACCTGGCTCTGGCAGCCCTTCAGCTTGAACTCGTCGCGCTTGAACTCCTCGGGAAGCTCCGGAAGCTTGCGCCCGAGATCGATCAGGTATTGGTAGCGGTCCATCCAGTCGTCGAAGAAGGCGAACTCGGAGATCAGCTCTTCCTGTTCCTCGGCGATGGAGCGGTCCGGCGCCGGAATGTCGGTTTCAGCAACCATGTCTTACCCTGTGAAAAGCGACGGTTCTGACTTGGCGCGGTCGCGCCGCCTTGTCAATGAGGCTGGACGGCCTACTTGCCCGCGAAGACCCGCGGAAAGTCCTGCTCCGCCCGGTCGAGATCCTGATGCTGGCCGATATCGCGCCAGTATTCCCGGATCGGGAACGCGCTGACGGCTTCGCCTGCCTCGATCATGCGGGCGAAAAGATCCGGCATGTCGAGGAAACGGCTGGGCGCGATCCGGTCGAGCACTTTCGGCTCCAGGACATAGATCCCGGCGCTGATAAAGAAATTATGGGTCGGCTTCTCGCGGATTGTGACCAGCCGGTCGCCCTCGACCTCCACCACGCCGTACGGAATGTCGAAACCCTTCTCGAACACCGCCATGGTCGCCGCCGCGCCCGTCTGTTTGTGGAAATCGAGCATGTGGCGGAAATTGATCGAGGTGAGGATGTCACCATTCATGACGAAGAACGCCGCCGCGGGCCGCTCCGCCATGAGAGAAAGCGACCCCGCCGTGCCCAGCGGCTCTTCCTCGCGAAGATAGGATATCTCGGCTCCGAAGCGATAACCGTTGCCGAAATGCTCCTCGATCGCCTCGGCGCGGTAATTGACGGAGAAATCAAAACGGTAGAAACCCTGATCAATGAAGGACTGGACCAGGGTCTCGAGCAGAGGCCGGCCGCCGACGGACAGCATCGGCTTCGGCACGGTCTCGGTCAGCGGGCGCAGCCGCGTGCCGAGTCCGCCAGCCATCAGGACCACCCGGTTCTCAAGCCGCTCGGCGGCGACAAAAGTATCGACAGTCCGGAGCGCGACAATCCGGCGGTTTTCGTCGACGATCGGAACCTGGTGAATGACCTCGCGGCGCATCAGCGCCTGGATCTCCTCGTCCGGCGCCTCCGCCGAAGCGAGTTTCGGCTTCCGGTTCATGATCCGGTCGACCGGGTCGTCCAGCGTCACGCCCGCCAGCAGCCCGCGCCGCACGTCTCCGTCCGTGACAACACCGAGCACCCGCCGCTCCGCATCCACGACGATGGCGAGCTGCGAGGAACCCGCATCGATTTTCGTCAGGGCTTCACGGATCAGGGCGTCCGGGCCAAGCAGTATGGAATCCAGAATCGTCATCGGTTTCCGTCATTGGCTAGAGGCCGCGCAGCATAGGGAAAGCGGCCCCGAAGACAAATCGAAATCGCTCAGGCCCCACTCCCGTCCGGCGCAAGCCCGAACGTCCGAAGCAACCGGTCCGCGGCGGCACTCGCGGTCAGCCGCGCGCCGGCGACTTCTCCCTCGAGTTCCGCGACCAGTGCCCGGACGGCCTCATTCTCCTCGAATCGCGCCATCAGGCGTTCGCGCACGATAGCCCACATCCAGCGGACCTGTTGGTCCTGTCTCTTTTTCTCGAACTCCCCGCTCTCGCTGAGTGCCTCGCGGTGGCGGGCGATTTCGCCGAGAATATCGGCAAGCCCATCTCCGGAAAGGGCGCTGCAGGTCGAGACCGGCGGGCGCCAGTTCGGGCTCGCCGGCGTCATGATCTCGAGTGCACGGCGGTACTCCGCGGCGGCGCGGCGGGCGCGGGTTCTGTTGTCGCCGTCCGCCTTGTTGACGGCGATCATGTCGGCGATCTCCAGAACGCCCTTCTTGATGCCCTGCAGCTCGTCACCGGCGCCCGGGAGCATCAGGACGAGGAAGAAATCCACCATCTCGGCGACCACGGTCTCGGACTGGCCGACACCCACCGTCTCGACGATCACGTGGTCAAAGCCGGCGGCCTCGCAGATCACCATGGTCTCGCGCGTCGCCCGCGCAACACCGCCGAGCGTGCCGGCCGACGGGCTCGGGCGGATATAGGCGTCGGGATCGCGGCCGAGTTCCTGCATCCGCGTCTTGTCGCCGAGGATCGAGCCGCCGGTCCGGTTGCTGGACGGATCCACCGCCAGCACCGCGACCTTATGGCCGGAGCCGGTTAGCATCTTGCCGAACGCCTCGATGAAGGTGCTCTTGCCGACCCCGGGCACGCCGGTGATACCGATCCGCCTGGCCTTGCCGGAGAAAGGCAGCAGCGCGTTCAGCACCTCCTGCGCTTGGCGTCGGTGCGCCGGATTGCGGCTCTCGATCAGGGTAATGGCGCGCGCGAGAACGGCGAGGTCGCCGGAGCGAACCCCGGCGACATAGTCGTCGACGCTCATCTGGCGCCGCTTTGGCGCGGCAACCGGTTCTGCCATTGTCATGCGGTCCGTGCGAGGGAAGGAACGGTCACGCCGCCTCGTCGGTATGGCCGAGCACCTCGCCGATCTTGCCGATCAGGTCCACCGCGGCCTCGCTGATGACGGTGCCCGGCGGGAAGATCGCCTTGGCGCCCGCCTTGTAGAGCGCGTCGTAATCCTGCGGTGGGACCACGCCGCCGACCACGATCAGGATGTCCTCGCGGCCGAGCTTCTCCAGCTCCGCCTTCAGTGCAGGAACCAGAGTCAGGTGCCCGGCGGCAAGCGAACTCGCGCCGATCACATGGACGTCGTTCTCCACCGCCTGGCGCGCGGCCTCTTCCGGGGTCTGGAACAGCGGCCCGATATCGACATCGAACCCGAGATCCGCGAAGGCCGACGCGATCACCTTCTGCCCCCGGTCGTGTCCGTCCTGGCCCATCTTGGCGATCAGGATACGGGGCCGGCGCCCTTCCATGGCCTCAAAGGCATCGACCGCCTTGCGGACCCGTTCAACGGATTCGGCACCCTTGCCGACTTCACTTGCATAAACGCCTGACACGGTCTTCACCTCCGCGACATGCCGCCCGTAGACAGTTTCCAGCGCGTCGGAGATCTCCCCGACCGTGGCCCGCGCCCGCGCCGCGTCGACCGCGAGCGCCAGCAGGTTGCCCTCGCCGGACCGGGCGGACTGGGTCAGCCTGTCGAGCATCTTCCGGGTCTCGTTTTCGTCCCGCTCGGCCCTCAGGCGCTCCAGCTTCTCGAGCTGCTGGCGGCGGACGGCCTGATTGTCGACCTTCAGGACCTCGACATTCTCGGGCTCGTCGATGCGGTACTTGTTCACGCCGACGATGGTCTGGCGGCCGCTGTCGATCCGCGCCTGAGTGCGGGCGGCGGCTTCCTCGATCCGCATCTTCGGAATCCCGGCCTCGATCGCCTTGGCCATGCCGCCGAAGCTTTCGACTTCCTCGATATGGGCCCAGGCGCGCTGCGCCAGATCGTGGGTCAGCCGCTCGACATAATAGCTGCCGCCCCAGGGATCGATGATGTTGCAGGTTCCGGTTTCCTGCTGGATCAGCAGCTGGGTGTTGCGGGCGATGCGGGCGGAGAAATCCGTCGGCAGGGCCAGCGCCTCGTCCAGCGCGTTGGTATGCAGCGATTGGGTATGGCCGTGGGTCGCGGCGAGCGCCTCGACGCAGGTCCGTACCGCGTTGTTGAAGACGTCCTGCGCGGTCAGCGACCAGCCGGAGGTCTGGCAATGGGTGCGCAGGCTGAGACTTTTCGGGCTCTTCGGATCGAACTGCTTCATCAGCTTGGCCCAGAGCAGGCGCGCGGCCCGCATCTTGGCGACCTCCATGAAGAAATTCATGCCGATGGCCCAGAAGAAAGAGAGCCGCGGCGCGAAAGCGTCGATATCGAGCCCCGCTTCCATGCCCGCACGGGCGTACTGCACCCCGTCCGCCAGCGTGTAGGCGAGTTCGAGGTCGGCCGTCGCGCCCGCTTCCTGCATGTGATAGCCGGAGATCGAGATCGAGTTGAAGCGCGGCATGTTCGCCGAGGTGAAGCCGAAGATGTCGGAGATGATCCGCATCGAGGGCGCCGGCGGGTAGATGTAGGTGTTGCGGACCATGAACTCCTTGAGGATGTCGTTCTGGATGGTGCCGCTGAGCTTCTCGGGTGAAACGCCCTGCTCTTCCGCCGCGAGGATGTAGAGGGCCATGACCGGCAGCACGGCGCCGTTCATGGTCATGGAAACGCTCATCTGGTCGAGCGGGATGCCGTCGAACAGCTGGCGCATGTCGAGGATGCTGTCGATCGCGACCCCGGCCATGCCGACATCGCCGACGACGCGCAGATGGTCGCTGTCATAGCCCCGGTGGGTCGCAAGGTCGAAGGCGACCGAAAGCCCCTTCTGCCCCGCGGCCAGATTGCGCCGGTAGAAGGCGTTCGACTGTTCCGCCGTGGAGAAGCCGGCATATTGCCGGATCGTCCAGGGCTTGTTGACGTACATGGTCGGATAGGGGCCGCGCAGGAACGGCGGCAGGCCCGGCCAGGTCTTCAGGAAGTCGAGCCCTTCGATATCCTCCGCCGTATAGAGCGGCTTCACGCCGATCCGCTCCGGCGTTTCCCAGAGCTTACCTTCCACCTTTGCGCTGCCCGCGGGCGCGCCGAGATCGATCTCGGAGAAATTGGGTATCGCACTCATTGCTCGATCACTCCCAATCCGGCGGCGACGTCCCGAAGGGTGGCAAGGGTCTGGTCGCCGACGAAGATGTACCCGTCGATACCGGCCGCGCGCCACGCCGCCTCGTTGTCGCCCGGACGGCCCGCGAGGAAAATCCGCTCCGCGCCCGCCCGTTTCAGCGTTCCGGCGGCGTCCACCGCTTCTTCGCCGTAGATTTTATCAGAGGAGCAGAGAACGGCAAAACGGCAGCCGCTCGCCACGAAGTCGGCGGCGTTCTGGGCCGGAACACTCTCCAACCCGCCGGCGGCGAAATAGTTCTGCGCGAAGGTCGCCCGGGCCGTGTAATCGACCGGCATCCCGATATTCAGCTGGAAGATCGCCGGGCGCTTGCCGGTTTCCGAAAGGAAGGCGTCGCTCGCATCGCGCAGCGCCTCGAAGCCCTCGCCCAGCCGGTGCCGTGCGAGCGCTTCCATCTCGGTACCCGCCTCCGTCCGCTTCGGCCAGGCCGCAGCGCCGAGTTTTGCCCGAAGCGCCTCACGGTCGACCGTCAGACCCGTGGCGGTTTCTTCCTTCAGGTTCGGATAGGCGCTGACGCCGGTCAGTTCGTCCTTGCGGCGCGCGAGATTGCGTTCCCGCTCCGCCCAGCCGTCGGCCACCTGCTCCGCAACCGCCCCGGAGGTCAGCGCCGCCGCCATACCGCCGTCGCGCTCTATCTGCTGCAGCAGCTCCCAGGCGCGGGACGCATACTCGTCGCTCAGCCGCTCCACGTACCACGAGCCGCCCGCCGGATCGGCGACCCGGTGCAGGTCGGACTCTTCCATCAGGATGATTTGCGTGTTGCGCGCGATGCGCCGGGCGAAGCCGTCCGGCAATCCGACGGTACTGTCATAGGGCAGCACCGTCAGGCTGTCGGCGCCGCCGACGCCGGCGGCGAAAGTGGAGACCGTGGCACGCAGCATGTTCACCCAGACGTCGCGTCCGGCGATTGCCCGCTCTGCGGTCACCACATGCTGCAGCATCGGCGTCTTTGCGGCATCTACACCGGATGCCTCGAGGATGCGGGCCCAGAGCCGCCGCGCCGCGCGCAGCTTGGCGATGCCCTGGAAAACATCGACGCCGAGCGCGTAGCTGAATTCGATCTGGCGGGCAGCGGTGGCCACGTCGAGCCCGGCGGCTTCCATTGCGCGCAGATAGGCAATCGCCGTCGCCATCGAAAAAGCGAGATCCTGGACCTCGTTCGCGCCCGCTTCGTAATAGGGCGCCGTGTCGACTCCGACGGCGCGGACTTTCGGATGCGCGGACGCGGCGCGCGACGCGGTTTCGCCAAGTTCTGCGAGTGCGGCATCGAGCGCGCTCGGAAGCCAGCCCTCGCGGGCCAGCGCACCGAGCGGATCGATCCGGAAGCTGCCGGAGACCTCGCCTGCGCCGTGTCCGCGTTTCGACCAGAGCTCTTCAAGGATAGCCGCCGAACGGGGTCCAAAGGCGCCCGCATCGAGCGCGACCGGCACCATGTCGAGGTGAATGCCGTCGAGCGCCCGGTCGAGATCGTCCGCGGAGCCGATGACGATGCCGTCCACACCGGGACGGTCGATCCGGAGCAGCACGGAGGTCGCGCCGCGTTCGAGATCCTGCTTCACCGCCTTCGCGGCTTCCGCCGGGTCGCCGTGCGCCTGCATCTGGCGCACGTCCCAGCCGGTCTCCGTCCGGGTTCCACCCGCGACCGGCGCCGCACGGCCCTCCGGCGCGTCCTCGGCCGTATAGATCGGCTGCAGCCGCAGACCCTCGTAGGTCTGGCGCGTCAGCACCTTCTCGAAGGATGCGCCCTTGAGCGCCGTCTCGACGGCCGCCATCCAGGCGTCTCGGGATGTCTCGGGAAAGTCCTCCGCGAGCGCCATCAAGGTTTCGTTGTCCAGGACCGACATTGCCTTGGCCACCTCTTCCACACTCTGTCGCGTTTGTCCTACCGGGTCGCCGCGGGTTCGGCAAGAAACTCGGTGATCTGAGGTGAATTCGCCGCAGCCCGCGATTCCGATTGTTTCCCGGAGCCGGCTCGGCTAAGGCGAAGCGTGACCGCCCAAAAACGGAAAGCCGCGAAGCGCATGCAGACCGTCACCGCCGACCGGGATCGGCCCTATTTCCTCTGGCTCCTGCTCGCCGTCGGCGCCCTTACCGCCGCCCGCATCGCCGTGCTGGGTTTCAGCAGCCTCGGGCTGCATGGCGACGAGGCGCAATACTGGTCCTGGAGCCGGGATCTCGCCTGGGGCTACTACACCAAACCGCCGCTGATCGCCTTCGTGATCGCCGCGGCCGAGAGCGTCTGCGGCAGCGGAACGGCCTGCATCAGGGCGCCGTCACCGCTGCTCCATGCCGGCACCGCGCTCGCGATCTATGGAATTGCCGTCACACTGACCGGCAGCAAGAGAGCCGGTTTCTGGTCGGGGCTGAGCTTTGCAACGCTGCCGGCCGTATCGCTCTCCAGCTTTCTGATCTCGACCGACGTGCCGCTGCTCTTCCTCTGGGCGGTCGCCTTGCTCGCTTTTGTCCGCAGCCTCAAAAGCGACTCCCTTGGCTGGCCACTGCTGCTCGGCCTCGCCGCCGGTGCGGGCTTCCTCGCCAAATATGCGATGGCCTATTTCATCCTCGGGATGGTGCTCTTCGCGCTCCTCACGCCCTCTCACCGTCCGTGGCTGTTGAGCCGGAAAGCGCTGGCCGCGCTGCTCGCCATGCTCGCGGTCTTCGCTCCGAACCTGCTCTGGAACGTCGAGTCCGGCTGGGTGACCTTCACCCATGTCGGTCAGAATACGAACCTGAAGGGCGACCTCTTCCATTTCGGCAAGATGCTGGAATTCGTCGGCAGTCAGGCCGGGGTCTTCGGGCCGGTCCTCTTCGTCGCGCTGCTCTGGCGCCTGGCCCTGCTGAGGCGGGAGCGCCCCGGCGAAAGCGAGAAACTCCTGCTCGCCTTCTGCGTTCCCGTGCTGCTGATCATCACCGTGCAGTCGTTCCTCAGCCGTGCCAACGCGAACTGGGCGGCCACCGCCTATGTCGCCGCCACGATCCTCACCGTCGCCTGGCTGCTGCGCCGCGACCTCGCGAAGATCGTCGCGGGCGGCATTGCCCTCAACCTGACCGCGGCGGCCGTCCTCGGGTTTTTCTTCCTTGGCCTGCCGGGTTTCGAGCCGCCGCTGAAGAGCGACCCGCTGCGCCGCCTGCGCGGATGGGATCAGACCGCCGCCCAGCTTCGGCCGGTGCTCGCCGCGCATCCGGACGCTGTCTGGCTGACGGAAGACAGGAAGACCATGGCCTCCCTGCTCTACGCCCTGCGCGACCTCGAACGGCGTCCACTGATGTGGGACTATGACGGCCATCCGGACCATCACTACGAACTTACCGAGCGCTATCTGCCAAAGCCGGGCGACCAGGTGCTGCTCGTGGCCAAGTGGGACAATCCCTTCCCGATCCTGGAACGGTTCGGAACAGTCGATCGCCTGCCCGCGGTCGAGGTCGATATCGGCGCCGGCGAGTCCCGTCGTCTGCACCTGTTCCTGCTCCGCAATCCATTGCCGTCTTCCGCCTCGTGAGGGCCCGTACAGGGTCGCATGGAGCGGAAAATCTTCCGCTGCCGATCGAAAACGCCGGGACAATTTGTTTTTCCCGTTTCGCGATGAAATTGTGATAGGCTCTGAACGGCCATATAACAATTGAATCAATCGGATGCAGCCTTCAGCTAGAGACAAGATCAAATCTATTTCAGAACTATCTGAAATAGCTGATAAAATTCGCGCTTCCGGAAAAACGATCGCTCATGCCCACGGTACGTTCGATCTGCTGCATCTCGGCCACGTCCGCCATCTCGAACATGCGCGGCGTGAGGGCGACGTACTGTTTGTCACCGTCACCGCGGACGAGCATGTCCACAAGGGTCCGGGCCGGCCCGTCTTCACCGATCAGCTCCGCGCCGAGATGCTGGCCGCGCTCGAATATGTAAGCTGGGTCGGCATCAACCACGCAGCCTCCGCCGAACAGGCGATCCATGCGATCAAGCCCGACGCCTACATCAAGGGCTCCGATTATGTCGATGCCGACCAAGACGTCACCGGCAAGATCGTCGATGAACGCCTCGCGGTCGAGCAGCATGGCGGGCGGATCGTTTTCACGGACGACATCACCTTCAGCTCGAGCGAGCTGATCAACCGTCACGTCGATGTCTTCGAGCCGGAAGTCCGGGAGTATCTCGACCGGGTCCGTAAAACGGTCGGGCTGCAGCAGCTGCTGGAATTGATCGACAGCATCAAGGACATGCGGATCCTGATCATCGGGGACACCATCCTCGACGAGTACCAGTATGTCTCGCCTTCGGGTCAGCCTTCCAAAGAGAACATCATGTCAACCCGCCACCAGGACATGGAGCTCTTTGCCGGCGGTGTGGTCGCGGCGGCAAACCATGTCGCAAGTTTCTGCAAGCAGGTCGATATCGTCACCTGCCTCGGAAAGAGCGATCCGCGCGAGAATTTCATCAAGACCCAGTCGCACGAGAACGTAAACCTCATTCCGGTCTATCGTCCGAACGCACCGACGACCCGCAAGGTTCGCTTCGTCGACAGCAGCTATCTGCGCAAGCTCTTCGAGGTGCAGTTCATCGAGGATTCGCCGCTGCCCCCGGCAGTGCTCGGCGATCTGCACGCGAAGATCGCGGAACTCGCGCCGCACTATGATGTCGTGATGGCAGCCGATTTCGGACACGGCCTGATCAACGGCGAGACGGTTGACCTGATTTGCGAGAAGGCCCCCTATCTTGCGGTCAATGCGCAGACCAACAGCGCGAACCGGGGCTACAATCTCATCACCAAATACCCTCGTGCGGACTATCTCTGTATCGACGCGCCCGAGGCCCGCCTCGCCGTCGGAGACCGGTTCAGCGATCTCGCGGTGATCGCTCAAGACGTATTGCCGAAGCGGTTAGACTGCCGCCGTATGATCCTGACCCATGGCCGGCATGGCTGCGTGGCCTACGATGCCGGATCGCCCGTCACTCAGATCCCGGCCTTCACCCGGCGGGTCGTCGACACGATGGGCGCGGGCGACGCGTTCTTCTCGATCACGGCGCCGCTGGCGAAGGTTGGAACGGATATTGCTATGATCGGTCTGATTGGAAATATCGCCGGAGCGATCAAGGTCGGAATCGTCGGCCACCGCGACTCGGTGAGCAAGGTAAACGTGATCAAAGCGTTGACCGCGTTATTGAAATAACGGCTCTGCCCGGAGCGAAGGGCGTCCGGGCCGGGTTTTTCGTGCGAGCAGGAAGAAAATGCCGGATACGAGTGCGACACAGTCCCCGATCCCCTATGTGAATATCGGGGCGCAGTTTGCGGAGGAGCGCGACGAGCTCATGCCGATCATCGAGGAAATCCTCATGAGCGGTATGTATGTCGGCGGCCCCTGGAACGAGAAACTCGAGGCCGCACTGGCCGAGCTTTGCGGCACCAAACATGCGGTGGCCCTGAACTCCGGCACCGATGCCCTGATCCTCTCGCTCGCCGCCCTCGGGATCGGACATGGCGACGAGGTCATCACGCCGCCGAATTCCTTCGTCGCCTCGACCGCCGTCATCGCGCATGTCGGAGCGACCCCGGTCTTCGCGGACGTGCTTCCGGACCAGAATATAGACCCGGCCGAGATCGAGAAGAAGATCACGGCGAAAACCAAGGCGATCATGCCCGTTCACCTGACGGGCCGGGTCGCCGACATGAAACCGATCCAGGAGATCGCCAAGCGGCACGGTCTCGCGATCATCGAGGACGCGGCGCAATCGATCGGGTCACGCTACGACGGCGTCATGAGCGGCGCGCTCGGCGACGTCGGATGCTTCTCGGCCCATCCTTTGAAGAACCTGAATGCCTGCGGCGATGCCGGTTTCCTGACCACCGACCGGGACGATGTCGCGGAATACGCCCGTCTTTACCGCAATCACGGACTTGTCGACCGGAACACCGTCACCCGTTTCGGCTCCGTCTCGCGGATGGACCAGATCCAGGCCGCGATCCTCTATTACCGCCTAGGGAAGATGGACGCGCTGATCGAGAAGCGGCGACGCAACGTCGCGCTCTATCGCGAGCTTCTGGATCCTGAGCTGGTCTTCGCGCCTCCCTGCCGGGAGATCGAATTCAACACCTTCCACACCTTCGTCATTCAGGTGGACCGCCGCGACGAGTTGCAGGCCCATCTGGGCGCGCAGGGCATCGGAACAGCGATCCACTATCCGGTGCCGATCCATCTGCAACCGGCCGCGGCCTATCTCGGCCACAAGGCCGGCGATTTCCCGGTAACCGAAGAACAGTCCCGGCGGATCATTACTCTTCCGGCCAACCAGAATCTGACGGAAGCGGAAATCACCCGCGTGGCGGCCAGTGTGAACCGTTTCCTGTCGAAGGGCAGCTAATGCCGGAGCGAAACGCATGAGCGAGCAGGCGATCAACTACGAGAACCTCGTGGCATCCTATGAGGACAGGCTCCTCAACCAGCTGAGGAGCCACGGCGTCGATCTCGACTTCCTCGAGATGTGGGTGCCGGACGAGGATTCGGTCGCCAGCATTCTCAACATGGCAGAAGCGGCGGGAGCTTTCGGCACGGAGAACTTCACGTTGCGCGTCTCGAACACGAGCCTGCCGCGCGCGAAACACGACGAGCTGCGCACTGCGCTGGGTCCGTTCTCGGATGTCGAGATCGACGATCATGGGGATTACTGCCTTGTCCATATCAGCAATATCAAAGCTTGAGGTGGCCATGGGTGAGCGTTCCGACATCCCGGCCGCCTTTGCCGAGCGGATCGCCGAGCAATTGAAGTCCCTGCCCCATTTGCAGAAATCCGGTGCCGCCTCCGCCGCCGGCCTTTCCGTCGCGGAAGCGGGTCTGGAGCTTATGCTCGAGTTCGAGAACGGCTCGGAAACGATCCGGCAAGCCCGGTTCTCCGCTCCGGAGACCGCGCCCGAAGCCGCAATTCTGGAAACGCTTTGCAGCTATGCCATCGGCGCGCCGGTCCGCGAGCTCACCGATCACGGGCTCATTTTCGCCTTGCAGCGACTGCGCGACCCGGAGATCCCCGCGCCGGTGAACGGCGTCCTGACACCGCGCAACGCCGGAGCCTGCTTCGCGGCTCCCCTGAAGCTGATGGCGGCCCTCCGGCGGGAGGCGGACGCGCGGTTCGGACGGCACAGCGACACTAATTTCTTCGACCGGCCGTACAGCGACGCCTGGAAAAAACTCGACAAGGCGGGCAAGCGGGACCTTGTCCTGCCGCATATCGAGAGCTTCAGGGATGCGCACAAAATAGCTGGCGACGCCTTCGAATTGGTCGAAATCGACCAATATGACCGTCTGTTCCTTGTCTTTTCCGACGAGGTGCCGGTCTGGGACAAGCCGGCAATGCTCATGGATCTCGAGCACTGGCTGCGCGAGAAGACCGGCGAACGCATCGAACTCTTCACCGAAGTGGTGAAGGACGCAAACCGCATCCGGCGTCTCTAGAACGGGGCCGACACGCGAGGAATGAAGCCATGACCGGAATGACAGATCATGTCGAGCTGATCCTGGACGGCACCAAGATCGCCTGGCATCAGGACCGCATCGATGCCTGGGAGCGTGGCGAGCGGATCGCACCGATCACGATCGACATGTCGCTCACCCGCGCCTGCAATTTCGCCTGCCATTTCTGCTATGCGATGCTGCAGGAAAACGAGCGCAAGGTGATCGACAAGAAGGCGATCTTCGAGTTCCTCGAGGACTGCGCCGAGATCGGCGTCAAGGGCATCAGCTTCGTCTCCGACGGCGAGAGCACGATCTCCCCCGTCTTCGTCGATGCCTGCAAGTACGGTCACGAACTCGGGCTCTCCATGGCTGTCGGCACCAACGGCTTCGTGCTGAACCGGCGCAAGCTGGAGGAGGTGCTGCCGTCGCTGACCTATCTGCGCGTCAACATCTCGGCCGGCGAGCGTCAGCGCTATGCCGAGATCATGGGCGTGAAAGAGCACTGGTTCGACCGCGTCTGCGAAAACATCAAGGCAATGGGCGAGATCAAGCGCGAGCAAGACCTCGACGTCACCATCGGCATGCAGATGGTGCTGATGCCGGAATATCACGACCAGATCATGCCCCTCGCCCGGCTCGGCAAAGAACTGCGGCCGGACTATCTCGTGATCAAGCATTGCAGCGACGACGAGGACGGCTCCCTCGGCGTCGATTACGGCGGCTACGCGAGCCTCTACGAGACACTGCACGCCGCCGAGGCGCTCTCGGACGAGAGCTACCAAGTCTCGGTCAAATGGTCGAAGATCGATACCGAAGGCACCCGCAGCTACCAGCGCTGCTATGGTGCGCCCTTCATGCTGCAAATGTCCGGCTCCGGCCTCGTCGCGCCTTGCGGCATGCTGTTCAACGAGCGTTACAAGAAGTTTCACATCGGCAACATCACCGAGCAGCGGTTCCGCGATATCTTCAACAGCGACCGTTACTGGGAAGTGATGAATTACCTCGCCAGCCCCGAATTCAACGCCCAGAAGATGTGCGGCAGCCTCTGCCTGCAGCACAAGGTCAACGAATTTCTCGATGGCTATCAGAAAGGCGAGTTCGAACTGCCTCCGATGAAGGGCGAACCGCCGATGCATATCAATTTCATCTGAGCCGGGGAGCAACGACAAACATGGCCGAGAACGACTACCGGCTCCGGTGCATGAGGCAGATGCTGCGCATCCGCCTCGTCGAGGAAACCATCGCCGAGCGCTATGCAGAGCAGGAAATGCGCTGCCCGGTTCACCTTTCCGTCGGACAGGAAGCCACCGCAGTCGGCGTCTGCGACGTTCTGCAGAGCGAAGACAGGGTCTTCAGCAGTCACCGCTCCCATGCGCACTATCTCGCCAAGGGCGGCAATCTCAACGCCATGATGGCCGAGATCTACGGCAAGCGGGATGGCTGCATCGGCGGCCGCGGCGGCTCGATGCACCTGATGGATCCGGAGGCCGGCATGATGGCCAGCATCCCGATCGTGGCCAGCTCGATCCCGCTCGCCACGGGGACCGCGCTCTCCGACAAGTTCGACGGTAACGGCAAGGTGACAGTGTCCTTCCTCGGCGACGCCTGCCTCGAGGAAGGCGTCTTCCACGAATCCGCCAATTTCGCGCGGCTCCGCGGACTGCCGGTCGTCTATGTCTGCGAGAACAATCTCTATTCGGTCTATACCAACCTGGCGGACCGCCAGCCCGAGCGGCCCCTGACGGATGTCGCCAAGGCGCACGCCCTGGAAAGCCGCCATGTGGACGGCAACGATCTCGACGCCGTGCGCGAGGCCGCGTCCTGGGCGGTGGAAACGTCGCGCACCGGAACGCCGACTTTCCTGCTGCTGGACACCTACCGCTGGCGCGAGCATTGCGGGCCGAACTTCGACAATCACATCGGCTACCGGACCGAAGAGGAATTCCAGACCTGGCGCGTCCGCGACCCGCTCGAGCGGTACCGGAAGCAACTGGAAGAGGCCGGCGTCCTTTCCGCCGGATCCTATGCCGAGCTCGAACGGACGCTGCAGGCCGAGGTCGACGCGGCTTTCACATTCGCAATCAATTCTCCGCTTCCGGAGCCGAACGAGGCGCGTGCCCATGTCTATGCCTGAACCCGCGAGCGCGGCCGGTGCCCCGGTCATCAACATGGGAACGGCGATCCGGGACGGACTCCTGGAAGCCGCGAGACGCGACCCGTCCGTGATCTTTTTCGGCGAGGGTGTCGAGGATCCGGGCGCGCTTTTCGGTACCCTGAAGGATATCGGCAAGCATATCGGCCACGATCGGATGATCGAGATGCCGATCGCAGAAAACGGCCTGATCGGCGTCGCGATCGGCGCCGCTCTAGCTGGGAAACGGTCCGTCGTGACCCTGCAGCGCGTCGAATTCGCCCTCCTCGCCCTTGAGCAGATCCTGAACAATGCCGCGAAGATGCATTACGTCAGCAGGGGAAATCACAAGGTTCCGCTGGTTCTGCGGATGATCGTCGGACGCGGCTGGGGTCAGGGTCCGGAGCATTCCCAGAGCCTCGAAGCGATCTTCGCGCACGTGCCCGGCCTGAAAGTGATCATGCCGGCCTTTGCCGAAGATGCCAAAGGCATGGTCACGGCCGCGGTCGAGGACGACAATCCGGTGGTCGTCATCGAACACCGCTGGTCGCACTACACGACGAGCGCCGTCGCGGAGGGTTATGTCCATCGTCCGCTCGACGGACCGCGCACGGTTCGCCAGGGCGACGGGCTGACCATCGTCGCGACCTCCTACATGACGCTGGAGGCGGTGCGCGCCGCCGACGGGCTGGCCGAGGCGGGTTATCCGGTCGAGGTACTGGATCTCCGGGTTGTCCGCCCGCTCAATCTCGATCCGATCGTGGAGAGCGTCGCCCGCACCGGGCGTCTGCTCACCGTCGACACCGGTTTCCGGATGTTCGGCATCGGCGCGGAAATCGCCTCCGAGGTCACCTCCCGCTGCTTCGACCTGCTGGAGGCGGCACCGGTTCGCATGGGTCTGCCGGATCATCCCACTCCGAGTTCCCGGGGCCTCGTGCGCGGCTTCTATCCGGACGCCGCCCGGATCGCCAGAACCGCGGGCGAGATGATGGGACTTGAGGAGGCGACGATTTCCCAGGTCGAGGAGAAGATCCTCGCGGACCGGGGCGATGTTCCGATCGACGTGCCCGATCCCTTCTTCAAGGGTCCGTTCTGATGGCCGTCGACCCCGCGCCGGTCATGAAGGTTCGCTATTCGCCGCTTGAACAGCAGTTCGCCGACGTCGACGAGGTTTTCGAGGACCTCAAGGCCCTCGTCCGCTCGACGGATTTCACCCTCGGCAAGGTGGTCGGCGAGTTTGAGGAGATGTTCGCCGCCGCCGTCGGCAGCAAATACGCGATCGGCGTCGGCTCGGGCACCGATGCGCTGAAGATCCCGCTGAAAGCGCTCGGGATCGGTCCCGGCGACGAGGTCATCACCGCCGCCAACACCTTCTATGCCACTGCCGGCGCCATCGCCGAGACCGGCGCCAGGATCGTCTTCGTCGATTGCGACGACACGTTCGGGATCGATCCCGAGCTGATCGAGGCTGCGATCACGCCGCGCACCAAGGCGATCATGCCGGTGCATCTGACCGGTGACATGGCGAACATGACCCGGATCGTGGAGATCGCCGAAAAGCACGGCCTGAAGGTAGTCGAGGACGCCTGTCAGAGCCTGCTGGCGAAGGAGAGCGGGCGCCCGGCCGGGACCTGGGGCATCGCCGGCGGCTTTTCCATGCACCCGCTGAAGATCATCAATGTCTGGGGCGATGCCGGCGTGATCGTCACCGACGATCCGGAGATGGACCGGATGTGCCGGCTGCTGCGCAACCACGGCCTCAGGAACCGGGACGAAATGGAGATCCTCGGCTACAATACGCGGCTCGATTCGGTGCAGGCCGTGGTCGGCAAATGGATCGTCGCCAAGGTCGAGGACATTGTCGCGGCGCGCATCCGCAATGCGGAGCGTTACGATGCCGCCTTCGCGGACATTCCGGAAATCACCATCCCCCTGCGCAGGGCCGCGAAAGGCCCGGACGAAAGGGCGGTCTATCTGAATTACGTGGTCTTCGCTGAGCGCCGGGACGACCTGCTCGCGCATTGCCGGGCGAACGGCATCGACGCCAAGGTGCATTACCCGATCGCGCTCTACAGGCAGGAGGCCCTGCACCATCTCGGCTATCCGGCCGGCGCATTTCCGGTCACGGACCGTCACACGGAAACCATCATCAGCTTCCCTGCGGACCAGCATCTCCAGACAGAGGAGATCGATTACCTGATCGGCGTTGTGCGGGGCTTCTACGGACGCTGAGGCAGCGTCGCGACCACATCGCCGACCCGCTCCGTTCCAGGGCGGCTCAACACCCAGAGCAGGCCGCCAAGACTGGCAGCGACGATCACCGACAAGCCCCAGAGGATCGACGCTGCGAGGGCATGCTCCGGCGCCATGCCGGTCATCACGAAGATGCCGACCATGAGTCCTTCGCGCACGCCCCAGCCGCCGACCGAGATCGGCAGCAGGGTTCCGAGGATCACCAACGGCAGCGCCCCCAGCACCATGAGAAAATCGACTTCCACCGAGATCGAGCGGAAGACGACCCAGAGCCCCAGCGCGCTGATCACGTGGAGCAGGTAGCTCAGACCTATGATAATCGCGGACCGGTAACCGGCACGCCAGAGCACACGGGAGTCGCGAAGCATGGCGGCGAACGGGCGACCGAAACGGTGGTCCTCGATCATGTCGGCGATCCAGTCCGCGCTCGACAGCCCCATGGCGAGCAGCACCATCGCGCCGCCGACCACGAGGATCGCGACCGTTTCGAGATTCGGATCGGGTGCCACCTTTGCCACCGTGACGCTGGTCACAACGAGCATCGTCAGGATCGAGACCAGACCCGCTGTCCGGTCCAGCAGAACGGTGCTTGCGGCGCGGGATAGCGGGAGACCATGGCGGCTGACCAGCCAGATCCGCACCGTGTCCGCGCTGAGCGATCCAGGGAGCGCCTGATTGAAGAACATCCCGGCGAGGAGAATGCGGAAGGTTTGCCACGGCGAAAGCGGCACACCGGTCCCGCGGATCAGCAGGAACCAGCGTGTAGCGCCGATACAAAACTGAAGAATGACGATCCCGACAACAGCCGCGAGCAGAGGAAGAGACGGCGAGAGGGCTGCCGAGAGCAGACGCGAGAAATCGACATGATAAAAGAGCGACCCTATCAAGCAGAGGCTGACTGCCAGCTTCAGGAAAAGTCTCAATCTCACCGCGGTCGGGTTCCGTTCTTGCTCTGGAGCATCTGGTTGCCGGGCTGATCTCCACCACGCGGCAATGAGATGCCAGCCGATGGAAGAGGTATGCATTGCCTGAATTTGACTATAGTCCCAAGTCGTCCGATATGGATCAGAAAACTGCCCGGGCATATCTGATCTGCGCCACTTGACGGATCGCGTCCGGCGGAACTCTATTCTTTGGCACGTTGTGCCTCGGCAACCCTCAGGAGACCGGAACCGGATGGCAACCTGCGTCCCCCAGCCGTTTGATACCGGTTTCATCGGCGGTCCCGTTTACCGTATCGAGATTACCGCAGCAGCCGAAATCGCGGGCCTCCGGACCTTGGTGCCGGAAGACGCCGCGCTGGTATCGGTCCGCATCCCGGTATCCTGGGGCGCCCCGGATGCGCATTCCGGCTTCCGCGAAATAGAGACCCTGGTGTCGCTTGAGCGCTCTCTCACGACTGAAGACGCCAGATTTCAGGGCGCCCAGATCCGCTGTTCGCGGGCGGAGGACGCCGAAGCCTGCGCCGCGATTGCCGAAACCGCATTCTCCGCCGACCGCTACCACGCCGACCCTCTGATCGACGACTGTATCGCGGCGCGTATCAAAGCCGCGTGGGCTCGGAACGAGGTGACCGGACGCACGGACCGTACCTTCATCTACGAGAGCAATGGAGAGATTCTCGGTTTCAACGGCTGCCTCGTGCGGGGCGGAGTGATGATCGTCGATCTTGTTGCCGTCGCGAGCGGGCACCAGGGCAAAGGGATCGGGGCGGAGTTGCTGAAGGCGGCGTTTGCCCATTATGCGCATCAGGTCGGGAAAACCCTGATCGCAACACAGGCGAGCAATCTCGGCGCGCTGGCACTCTACCGCAAGCTCGGCTATGTCGAGACCGGCCGCATGCGAACCTTCCACTTCACGCCGGCCCCGATCGGCTCCGCCTGACCCCCCGACCTTCGTCACTCGAGGAAATTCGGATTCAGCTTGGCGTAACTGACACCGAGGCGCCGCGGCCAGCGGACGGCCTTGCCCGCCGGCGGCCGGATGTTCGGGTCATATGTTCCCGCCACCTCGGTATATCTCCGCTGCAGCGCCACATCTTCCCATTGCGGATCTTCCAGGCGTTTGAGCATCTCCTCGGCGCCCGCAAGCAGCTCCTCCGGGGAGTTGCTCTCGACCGTCAGTCCCTTTTCGGCGAACTCCTCGGTGGCCAATACGTGCTGGACGCCCTGCTGCCATTGTTCGGCGTAGCTGAGTTCATGCCCGCTGCTGTCGAAGAAATGTTTGTAGATGGTCACTTCCTGCGGAAGGAAACTCCAGAATGTCTGCGGATAGGCGTTCGTGAAAAAAATCGGCTTGCCGAAGCCCTGCATGAGCGACCAAGGTCCGGACAGCGTGCAAATGCCCATACGGCAGAGTCCGCAAAGCCCGACATCGAGATAGTCTTCATACGCCTCATCGCGCATGACTTCGACATAGTTCGGCGATCCGATCTCCAGCGCCGGGCTCGCCACGTCCCCAATGCGCAGCACATTCAATCCGCTTTCAAGCAAACGTTCGACCGCCGGCCGATAGGTCTCGATCGGGCTGAAGCGGAAGGAGTGGTAGCTCATTTCCGGAGCGAAACCGGCGTCACGCACATGCATGACCACGAATGGCGCCCGGGGATCGAGACCGCGCGCCTCAAGAAAGCCTTCGGTCCGCGCCCGTATGCTGTCCGGCAAAGTGAAGAAGACATGGTCGGCGCCGCCAGCCAGAAGGCGGGTGTGGTATTCGGAGAATTTGAGGGTGGGCAGGAGCAGCAGATCCGTCCCCCCGACGGAAACCAGACCCGCATCGATGAAGCCGAGAGTCGTCAGGATCAGGTCGTCGGTCTCGACGGTCTCGAACTCAAGATCCATGACCTCCCGAAAAGCCTTGTTCGCATAATCGGCGAGCGGCGCGGTCACCATGATAATCTGATCGTAGCCGAAGACCCGCATGTGGGCGAGACACCAGGCCTCATGCGTCAGATGGCCGATCCGCGCCACCTGGGCATTGACGTAGACAAGGCTCTTCGCACCCGGCCTGATATGCGGCCGGACCAGGTCGAGAAGACGCCCAAGATGATGTGCAAGCCGGTCCGGCTCCGTCAGTTCCGCTCTGAAGAGTTCGGTACGATCCCGATGCATATGTCTGTGCCTTCGACTCTTGAATCAGACGCACGACCTTAGCATCGCGAGGAAAGCCAGGCGCCGAATTTCGTCAGGCGGCAACGGCCTTCGGATCGTAGTCGAGATTTGACGCCAGCCAGCGCTCGACCTCCTCGATCGTAACGCCCTTCCGCCTGGCATAATCGGTGACCTGGTCGCGACCGATCCGGCCAAGACCGAAGTAGCGCGCCTCCGGATGGGCGAAATATAGTCCCGACACCGAAGAGGCCGGCCACATGGCGCAGCTTTCCGTGAGCGAGATCCCGGTCGCGGCTTCGGCGTCGAGCAAGCGGAACAGCTCCGGTTTCTCGGTATGGTCCGGACAGGCCGGATAGCCCGGCGCGGGGCGGATGCCGCGATACTCCTCGGCGATCAGCTGGTCGTTGCCGAGATGCTCGTCCGGCGCGTAGCCCCAGAACTCCTTGCGCACCCGCTCGTGCATGCGCTCGGCGAAGGCTTCCGCCAGCCGGTCACCGAGCACCTTCATCAGGATCGCGTCGTAATCGTCATGCTTGGCTTCGAGGCGTTTCGCCCGCTCGTCGATTTCCGCCCCTGCGGTGACGGCGAAGCCGCCGACATAATCCGGCACCCCGGTTTCCAGCGGCGCCACGAAATCGGCAAGCGCCAGGTTCGCCCGGTCGGCGCGGCTGTGAATGCGCTGCTGGCGGAGGGTGTGGATCGTGCCCAGCTTCTCTCCCCGGCTTTCATCGGCGAAGAGCGCGATGTCGTCGCCGAAAGATGCCGCCGGCCAGAAGCCGATCACCGCGCGGGCACGTACCCATTTGTCGGCGATCATGCTCTCCAGCATCCGCATGCCGTCGTCATAGAGCGGCCGCGCCGCCGCCCCGACCTTCGGATCGTCGAGAATCTCCGGGAAACGGCCATGCAGCTCCCAGGCCTGGAAGAACGGCTTCCAGTCGATCCGGTCCGCCAGTTCGGCGAGGTCGTAATGGTCGAACACCCTGGTGCCGAGGAAGGACGGCTTCGGCGGCGTATAATTCTGCCAGTCAAGCGCTTCCCGGTTCTCCCGCGCCTCGGCCAGCGACAGGCGCTTGGCGCCGCTGCTGCCGCGGGCGTGATGGGCGCGAATCTTCTCGTACTCGTTCGCCACCTCGGCGGAGAAGTTCTTGCTGTTGCTCGCGGAGAAAAGATTGCCCGTGACGCCGACCGCACGGGAGGCATCGGTCACATAGACCACCGGACCGTCATAGTTCGGCGAGATCTTCACCGCCGTGTGGACCTTGCTCGTGGTCGCTCCGCCGATCAGCAGCGGCAGGGCCAGCTTCTCGCGCTTCATTTCCGAGGCGACGTAGCACATCTCCTCGAGGCTCGGCGTGATCAGGCCGGAGAGACCGATGGCGTCGACCTTCTCCGCCTTCGCGACCTCGAGGATCTTGGCGGACGGCACCATCACGCCGAGATCGATGACTTCGTAGTTGTTGCACTGGAGCACGACGCCGACGATGTTCTTGCCGATATCGTGCACGTCGCCCTTCACGGTCGCGAGCAGGATCTTGCCATTCGAGCGGGCCCCACCGTCTTTCTCCTGCTCCATGTAGGGCAGCAGGACGGCGACCGCCTTCTTCATCACCCGCGCGCTCTTCACCACCTGCGGCAGGAACATCTTCCCCGCACCGAAGAGATCGCCGACGACATTCATGCCGTCCATCAGCGGGCCCTCGATGACATCGAGCGGCCGGCCCATGGAGAGACGGGCTTCCTCGACATCGGCCTCGACGAAATCGGCGATGCCATGCACCAGGGCGTAGGAGAGCCTTGCTGCGACCTCCTGATCGCGCCAGGCGAGATCGGCTTCCTTTTCCTTCGCCTGACCGCGGAAGCTCTCGGCGATTTCCAGCAGACGCTCCGTCGCATCGTCCCGGCGGTTGAGCACGACGTCCTCGGCCCGCTCGCGCAGCTCGTTCGGGATGTCCTCGTACACCGGCAGGGCGCCCGCATTGACGATCGCCATGTCCATGCCGGCCTTGATGGCATGGAACAGAAAGACGGAATGGATCGCCTCGCGGACTGTGTTGTTGCCACGGAAGGAGAAGGACAGGTTGGAGAGGCCGCCGGAGACATGGGCGCCCGGCAGCTCGGTACGGATCCGGTGCGCCGCCTCGATGAAGGCGCGACCGTAATCGTTATGCTCCTCGATCCCGGTCGCGACCGCGAAGATGTTCGGGTCGAAGATGATGTCCTCGGGCGGGAAACCGACTTTCTCGACCAGAAGATTGTAGGAGCGCTTGCAGATCTCGAACTTGCGCTCCGCCGTATCCGCCTGGCCGTGCTCGTCAAACGCCATGACGACGACGGCGGCGCCGTAGCGCCGGACCAGACGGGCCTGCTTCAGGAACGGTTCCTCGCCTTCCTTCAGGCTGATGGAATTGACCACCGACTTGCCCTGAACGCATTTCAGCCCGGCCTCGATCACCTCCCACTTGGAACTGTCGATCATCACCGGGACCTTGCAGATGTCCGGCTCGGAGGCGATCAGGTTCAGAAAGCGGACCATCGCCTCCTTCGAATCCAGCATCGCCTCGTCCATGTTGATGTCGATGATCTGCGCGCCGCTCTCGACCTGCTGACGCGCGACCTCGAGCGCGGTCTCGTAATCGCCCTCGAGGATCAGCCGCTTGAAGCGGGCGGAGCCGGTGACGTTGGTGCGCTCGCCGATATTGACGAAACGGGCGATGCTGTCGGTCGCGGTGCTCATGCCGGCACCTCGAACGGCTCAAGGCCGGACAGCCGCATGCGACGTGGTGGCACCGGTATGTCGCGTGGAGGCACGTCCTTCACCGCCTCGGCTATGGCGCGGATATGGTCAGGCGTCGTGCCGCAGCAGCCGCCGACGACATTGACCAGACCGTCACGGGCCCAGGCGCCGATCTCGCGCGCGGTTTCCTCCGGGGTCTCGTCATAACCTCCGAAGGCGTTCGGCAGACCGGCATTCGGATATGCGCTGACGCGGGTCTCTGCGACGCGCGACAGTTCGGCCAGGAAGCCGCGGAGCTGGTTCGCCCCGAGCGCGCAATTGAGCCCGACGCTGACCGGGTTTGCGTGCCGCACGGAGTTCCAGAAGGCCTCCGGCGTCTGACCCGATAGCGTGCGGCCGGAGAGATCGGTGATCGTGCCGGAAATCATCAGCGGCAGATGCAAGCCCATCTCCTCGCCGAGTTCATCGATGGCAAAGAGTGCCGCCTTGGCGTTCAGCGTATCGAAGATGGTTTCGACCAGCAGCAGATCCGCCCCGCCCTCGACGAGGCCGCGCGCCGCTTCCTTGTAGGATGCGGCGAGTGTGTCGAAGGAAACGTTCCGAAAAGCCGGATCGTTCACGTCCGGCGAGATCGAGGCTGTCCGGTTGGTCGGGCCAAGCGCGCCGGCGACGAAGCAGACGCGCCCCGGATTTTCCTGCTCGACCCTGTCGGCGGCCAGACGCGCGAGGCGCGCGCCCTCGAAGTTGATTTCGGTGACGAGGTCCTCGGCCGCATAGTCCGCCTGCGCGATTGAGGTCGCGCTGAAGGTATTGGTCTCGACGATATCCGAGCCGGCCTCGAAATAGGCGCGGTGGATTTCCTCAACGATGTCCGGACGCGTGAGGTTCAGGATATCGTTGTTGCCGCGCAGATCGTGGCTGTGATCCTTCAGCCGCTCGCCGCGGTAGCCGGCCTCGTCCAGATTGTAGCCCTGGATCATCGTGCCCATGGCACCGTCCATCACCAGGATGCGCTCGCCGATCAGCAGATCGAAGGCGACCCTGCGCTGTTCGCGTGTCATGTCAGTTTCTCCGTTGAATGACCGCCGCGGCGGTTCCGAGGCTCGTCTTGATGACGCGCCGAAGGTCGCGCGGCGAGGAAGATGGCAGGAAGGCGAGACGACCGCCGAGCAGCGGATCCTCGCAAAGCGTCCGGACCGTCGCCGCATCCGCCGCCGGGCTGAGGGCGATCGGCCCGTTCCAGAACGGCAGCACATGCTCAAGCAGCTCCGGTGCCGTTTCGGGAAGATCGCCCGGATTGACCCCCAGCGCCGCCGCGTGCGCCGTCGCCGCCACGACGGCAGCCTGGGAAAGCTCGTCATGCAACCGGTCCCGGTCGATCTGGCCGGGCATCATCGCGGGGTGCAGCAGGAGCAGCAGCGGTACCGTGCGTTTTGCCTCGCTCATGCCCCAGCGCGCTCCGTTGAGCACCGCGGCGAGCTGGGCCGGACGCGCCGGGAGATCGAGCAGGACCGCGTCGACCCCACCGGCGACCTGCGCCGAAACGAGGCAGCGCGCCGCCGAACCGAGTTCGTCCTCCGTCATGAAGCCCGTTGCCGGGACCCGTGACGGCAGGCGCACATCGCCGATCACATGCACCCGGTGCGCGGCCTCGTCCGCCACCGTGCGGGCCAGCTCAGCGCCGAGGAAACTGACGGCAAAGGCCTCGTCGAACATGCGGAAGTTGCGCAGCAGCTGCGGCGCCGCATTGCCGGAATTGGTGAAGATGATTTCCGCCCCCGCCTTCACGAAGCGGCGGTGCACCTTCATGACGAGCTTGGGCCGGTCGATATTGAGCGCTTCCACGCAGCCGCTCTGCCCGACCCAGCGCGTAAGCTGGGTCGCCGGCGCGGGCGCCGCGTGGGGGATGCGCTCTCCGGTTCCGGTCATGCCGCCTCCGAGACGTCCGGACGGATGCCGAGCAGATGACAGACCGCATAGGTTAGCGACGGCACGTTGAGGGTGTAGAAATGGAAATCTCTCACCCCTTCGGCCATCAGATCGTGGCAGAGGTCGGCGGCGGTGCTGGCGGCGACCAGCTCGCGGGTCTCCGGATCCTCGTCCAGCCCCTCGAAACGCTCGTGCAGCCAGGCGGGAACGGTCGCGCCGCAGGCCTTGCTGAAATTCACCGTCTTGCCGAAATTGGTGATCGGCATGATGCCCGGCACGATCGGCACGTCGATGCCGGCCGCGGCGACCTTGTCGCGGAAGCGCAGGAACAGCTCCGCATCGAAGAAATACTGCGTGATCGCCCGCGCCGCGCCGTTGTTGATCTTCGCCTTCAGGTTCTCGATATCGGCGGCTTCCGACGGCGAATCCGGATGGGCCTCCGGATAGGCGGCAACGGAAATGTCGAAATCGCCGATCCTGCGAAGCCCCTCGACCAAAGCGGCAGCATTCGCGTAGCCGCCCGGATGCGGAATGTATTTCCCGCTGCCCTTCGGCGGATCGCCGCGCAACGCGACGAGATGCGTGATGCCTTCGTCCAGCCAACCGCGGGCAATGGCATCGATCTCCGCCTTCTCCGCGCCGACGCAGGTCAGATGCGCCGCCGGCACCATGCGGCCGTCGCGCTTGAGCGTCCTTACGATGTTCAGGGTCCGCTCGCGCGTCGTACCGCCGGCCCCATAGGTCACAGAGGCGAAGGCCGGACGCAAAGGGGCCAGCTTTTCGACCGTGTTCCAGAGGCGCGCTTCCGCAGCTTCGCTGGTCGGCGGGAAGAATTCGAAACTGACGTTGAGATCCTGGGTCATCAGAGTGCCTCCGCAACGAGATCATTGGCGACTTCGATCCGGCTACGGCCGGTCCAGATGCAGACGGTGAGCGTGCCGCCGTCGATCCGCTCGACATTCTGGAGTTCGAGCCCGACCTTCTTGAACAGACGCTCCACGTCGCTGTCCGAGAAGCCGAGCCAGCGGTGGGCATGGCGTTCGCGCAGATCGGTCAGGTCGTGGGTCGCGAAATCGACCACCACCAGCCGGCCGCCCGGGCGCAGCACCCGCGCCGCTTCCCGCACCATCTCGCCCGGGTTGTCCGCGTAGTGCATCAGCATGTTCGCAGTCACTGCATCGAAGCGGTGGGCGGGGAACGGAAGGCGGTACATGTCGCCGTGCCGGACCTGGCAGTTCCGGAGCGTGTCCTGGTCGAGATAGCTGCGGGCGATGGCCAGCATCTCACGGGAATTGTCGACGCCGACGGCGGAGCGCACCTCGTCGCCGACCAGCCGGAGCACGCGCCCGGTGCCGGTACCGATGTCGAGCAGGTCGCGGACCGGCGCACTCAGGATCCGGCGCTTAAGCCGCGCATCGACGTCGTCGTCGTCGATATGCTCACCGCGCAGATCGTCCCAATTCTTCGCGTTCCGGCGGAAATATTCCTCCGCCACCTGGGCCCGCTGCACCTTGATTTCTTCAAGGCGTTCCAGGTCGACGGCAATGACGTCGTCACCGTCGGGGGTAAGGTCGACCAGAATGCGGGCCAGATCGGAAACCTCGCTGTCCTCGGCGAGGCGGTAGAAGGCACGGCTGCCTTCCTGATGCCGGTCGAGCAGGCCGGCATCCACCATCAGTTTGAGATGGCGGGAGACCCGGGGCTGACTTTGCCCCAGCACCTGCACCAGTTCGGTAACGGACAGTTCGGCATGGGCGCAGAGGACCAGGATCCGCAGCCGCGTCGGTTCGGAGACGGCCCGAAGGCCCTGCAGCAATGTTTCCACGATCCATCCATACAATCATATAAAGATGTCTTTATGTTTTTATGCGTTGATATTATTTGAGTCAAGCGCGTTCGCCCGGAACGCGTCGACTGGGTCATGATTTAGGAGGAGAGAGCGGAAAGCCGCCGAAGCAGGTATGCGGAAAGACCGCTGAAGGAAGAATGCCGCAAATTCTTTGACATTGCGGCGCCGAGATCCCATAGAAAAGCCAATTCGGATGCTCGATCACCTCACGGAATGGCACCAAGCAATGTTCCTGGAATTTCTTGAATCCGCCGGATCGGTTGTCGCGATTCTCGCCGGGATCGCTCTCTTCTTCTGGACCAGCCTCACGCTCGCGATCCACCGCTTGAAGAAAGGCGAGACCGTAAAGGATATGGCGAAAGAAACGGAATCGCTTGAAAAAGAGATCGACGAGATCATCGTCGAGATCCGCAAAAACAACGGCCGCAAGACCCATCCGCCGATCACTGCCTGACAGCCAGCGGCGATTTCTCGTCTTTCAAATATGGTCTCTGGAAGCAGACGCGGCCAGGTTGACTGACCGCGTCAATTCCCAGTTCTCAGATATTGCTGTTGGCGTCCAGCGTCCGGCCGATCGCGGCCGCAACGGGGCGCATGGCCTTCATCATGTCATCGAATTGCTCGAAAGAACTCGCCTGTAGCGGGTCTACCGCGGCATTGCGCGGATCGGGGTGCACTTCCAGCATCAGGGCGTCGGCACCGGCGGCAAGCGACGCCAGCATCATGGATTTGACCCAAGGCTGCCAGAAAGTGGCATGGGACGGATCGGTCATGACCGGCAGGTGGGTCACTTCCTGCGCCGCCGGAACGACCTGAAGGTCGAGCATGAAGCGGGAGGTCGCCCGATGCGTATGCGGCGCGACGACACCGCGCTCGCAGAGCACGATCTGCGGTTCCATACCGAGGCGATCATGCTCCAGCGCGATATATTCCGCGGCCATCAGCCAGTCGCGCAGGGACGAGCCGTAACCGCGCTTCAGCATCACCGGCATGCCGGCCTTGCCGACCTCTGTCAGCAGCGGATAGTTCTGCATGTTCCGCGTGCCGATCTGCAGCATGTCGGAATGCTTGGCGACGATGTCGATCTTGGAGATCTCCATCACCTCGGTGACGATCGGCAGACCGGTTTCCTGTTTCGCGACAGAGAGCCATTTCAGGCCGTCTTCCCGCGGCTCGAAGAATTTCGGGCTGCGATAGGGGAAGCTCAGCGGCTTGAACGCGCCGCCGCGCAGGAAGTGACCGCCGGATGCCTTGATCGCCTTCGCGCTTTCGACGATCAGGTCCTCGGTCTCGACCGTATTAGGGCCGGCCATGACCGGCACGAGCGGACCGCCGATCTCGATGCCGCCGCAGGTGAAGACCGTCTTGTGATCGGGCGACTTCTTGGCCACCAGCGGGATCTTTCCGGCGATATCGTCCTCGCTCAGATCCTTGCCCGGAAATTTGTTTTCAACAGCCATGGTTCGTTCCCTCCTGGTGGCTCCTTGGGTGTCAGCGCCTTGCCAACGTCGATAGGATATAGTCGGTGATCTCCGCAAGCAGATTGAACGGCCCGCGGCGTGCGAGATCGTCTGCCGCCCGGCGCGCGCGCTGGGCGAATTGCGGGCCGGTCAGCACGGCCGTGATGGCCTGGCTGGCGTGATCCTCGGTAAAACGGTTCGAACTCCTGAGAACGGTGGCAGTGCCCAGCTTTCCTGCGAATTCGCCATTCTTCTGTTGCTCGAAGTGCCTGGGCACAATGCATTGCGGCCGCCCCATCGCCAGGACCTGCTCAAGCGTTCCGATCCCGCCGTGATGAATAACCGCGCGCGAGCGTGCGACGACTTCCTCGATCGGCTGCGGCGCCTCATGGATCTTGAGTCCACGCTCGCGCCAGGCGGCCCTGATTTCGTCATTGGCGTCGCGCAGGAAGATCTCGCCAGTCCAATCCTTGCCGGCAAGCGCTGTCAGAACCTTAGGAGTTCCCGGATAACTGTAGGACAGATAACCGAAATAGTCCTGCGACGGCGCCACCGTTGCGGGCGCCGGAAGCGGGCTGAGCGGCGAGCTCGAGGTGTTTTCCCGAAACGCGTGATAGGGATCGAGTTCCGGAATGGTGACGACGAAATTCCGCTCGCCATGCATCAGCGCCGGAACGCGGTCCGGGATCGGCTTGCCACGGCGGCGCTGCACTTCCTGGACCGTCTGCAGCAGCTTCGCCGGATCGACCCGGTTTGGATGGTCCTTGAAGGTGCGAAATTCCGACCAGTTGCCGGGCGGTAACGTGAACCAGTCGCCGACCGGGACGACCGGACGTTCGCCGAAAGCCGCGAGCCCCGCCGTCGGAGAATAGTCCGAGACGATGAGGTCCGGATCGAAAGACTCGATAATTGCCGACCAGCCGTCTGTTAGCGCTGCGAGGAGATCCGGGTCGACATATCCCACCGTCGCCAGGACGTCGCCGATCGAGGCTATCGGTTTGCCTTCGACCTCCTTCGACACGTAGGGCTTCACCAACGGACACTGGAACACACGGAAACCGTCCCGTGCGATGACCGGATGAGTCACCGTCAGATTGCGAACGGCGAAGGCGCAAGTGACGCCTTTTTCCTTCAGGACGCGCGCGATCGGAAGCAGGCGGTTCACATGTCCGAAGCCGTCGCCGAGTTCCCAGGCAAATAAAACGCGCGTCACGAGATCCCTTTCGCATCCCTGAGGTCCGAGAGGGCGGCGCCGACTCTCTCTATCACCCCGGCCCAGTCACCCGGTTCGGATTGGCGGAACAGGCGGGCCGAAGGATACCAGGGACTGTCGTCGCGATGCTGCAGCCAGCGCCAGTCCGGATTATGCGACAGCAGCACGAAGACCGGACACCCCATCCCGCCGACGAGATGCGCCACAGACGTGCAGGTGGTGACGGTGACATCGAGCTGACGGACAATCGAGACGGTATCGGCAAAGGACTTGATGTCCTTGCTCAACGGAACAAGCGAGGCCGGAGCCTGGGCGATGTCCGCTTCCCGCGGACCTTTCTGCAGGCTGTAGCACTGGACGCCATCGAGGCCGAAGAGCGGAAGGTAATGTTCGACCTTCGACGACCGGATATCGTCGCCCGGGAAAGCCGGATTGCCACCCCAGACGATGCCGACATTGAGCTTTCCGGCATCGAGGCCCGGGACCGGGAACCGCTCCGGCCCGATCGCATTGATGTAGGGGGCCTTCGGAAGATCCTCGACGGTATCGATGCCCAGCATCAGCGGCAGGGAAAGCTGCGGGTAGTGACAATCGAATTTCGGTTCCTCGCCGGGTTTGCGCGGCACCAGTTCGACCATCGATTTGTAGTCGGAATAGACCTCGAGAATCTCTTCGTGGGCCTCCAGGAGGATCCGGCCTTTCTTCTTGCCGGCCTGGGCGCGTTCGACGGCCGCGGGTACGAACCGAAGGAATTGCAGCGCATCCCCGATTCCCTGCTCCGCGAGGATCAGCAGGGTGCGTCCTTCCAGCGGAGAGCCGTCCCATTCGGGCTGTTTCAGCGCCCGTTTCTTGGTCGGGAAGGATGAGGTCTGCCAGCGCCACTCGTATTCCTCGAACCCTTCCCGCAACTCGCCGTCTGCGAGAAGCGCCAGCGACAGATTCCAGTGGAAGGTCGGCTCGTCCGGCCTGAGCACGAGGGCCCGCCGGAACGACCGGATCGATTGCGCCAGGTCGCCCGTCTCCTTCATCAGATTGCCGAGGTTGTAGAACGCCCCTGAATTGTCCGGCTCGATCATGATCGATTTCTTGAGGGCCCGCTCCGCCTTCTCGAAGTGGCAGCATTGCCGGTAGACGGAGCCGAGGTTCGAATAGGCCGACGAGAATAGCGGCTCGTAGGCCACGGACAGTTCGTAGGCCTGGATCGCGCCCGCGAAATTCGGGATCTTGTAGCGCTGATTGCCGATTTCGAGGATCTTGTCCCGTACCTTGGGATCGAATTCGCAGGCTCGCCTCAGAACCCTGACCGCCCGGTCCCTCTCGCCCATCTCGAAATAGAGTATCGCAAGGTCCCGCATCGCATCGATGAAGCGCGGCCGCAGATTGACCGCCGCCTCCAGATGGGCGCGAGCCGCCGGCAGGACGCCCTTGCGATAACAATAGCCTCCGGCGGCATAGCGCACGGCGGCATCGCTGGGCACCATCTCGAGCGCGATGCGGAACACGTCCTCGGTGAATTTGTTGTCGCCGATCTTCCGCGCCAGGTCGATTGCCAGCCGGATAAGCATCAAGTCCCCCGGCGAGGCCATCTTCAGGGCCTCTGCGAGGAGCTCGCGGGCACGGGTGGGGTTCTTGCGCTCGAAAGCCAGTCTGGCCTCGATACCGGCCTGGACCGCGGTCCGGCCGACATCCTTGAGCATCTGGGCGGAGGTTTTCTGCGCCTCGTCGAGTTTGCCTTCGGCGATTTGCGTCATGGCTGCCTTGGTATCGTTGTGCAGCTTCACTCGTGCCGGCAGGTCGATTGCTTTCATCTTCAGCTCAATTTGATCAGGCCGAACTTGGCCAGCCACGGCAGGGTACGGCGGAGATGCCGACGGAGTTCCGGAGCAACAGTGCTCTCCATGTCACCGACCGAAAGCGGCCCCTCGGCGGACAGGCGGGCGAGCACGTCCGGCAGGAGCCGGCTCGGAAGCATGAGATCGCTCGAGAAGGTGCAGAACGGATGACGGGCGAGGTCCTCGATCCCGTCAAGGTCGGAGTCCGGATCGGCGCTGACCACGGTATCGGCGGAAAGTACCGCGCTCGGATGCGGCGCGAAGATAGCGAACGGATCCGGGTAGAGCGGGTGTGGGCTTTCCTGCGTACCACGCGGAGCGACTTCGGGAGCCGAAGCGCGCAGCTCCCGCAATTCCAGCCAGAGATCCTCATAGGCCCGGATCACGACCGACCAATCGTAGTGGGTCCGGGCCCTCGCCCGACCCGCCTCGCCCATCCGGGCGCGCAGTTCCGGATCCTTTGCCAGCTGCACCAAGGCATCCGCCGTCGCCTGCAGATCGCAGGACGTCGACATGCAGGCCCGGCCTACGAAACGATCGTAGTCGTCCCGCCGGGTCTGATACTTGACCGCGAATTCGAGCCCGCTTCCGCTGCCGGGAGCGGCCGTCGGGACGCGGAATCCGGTCTCGCCGTGCACAATGGTGTCCTTGTAGCCGTCCCAGTCGCTTACCACCGACGGCAAGCCCGCCGCCATGGCCTCGATCGGCGTCAGCCCGAAGGTTTCTTGGATATTGTCGGAGAGGGAGAGGAAGACATCCGCGCCTTGCCAGGATCCGTTGACGAGATCGTCGTCCCGTCCGTCGACAAAATGAACTTCGGCCGCATCGGTGTAGGTTTCAGCCCCGCTCCTGAAAAGCTTCAGGATGTTGTCGTTCGGCGCCTGGCCTACCATGACGAGATGGACCTTCCGGTCCGTGAGCCGCTTCGCCGCGCGTTCGGCCGCGAGATACATCGGCACCGGGTGGGCCTTGGCATGGAAGGTGAAGCGGCCGAGAAACAGGATCACGAAGTCGCCGTCGCGCGCACCGATCCCGGCACGGAACGACTGCCGAGCCGCTTGGTCTTCGGCGTAGCGCGCACCGTCGACGCCGAGCGGAATGATCGGAAGCTTCAGGGAAGTCTCGCACTTGGCCCCGGTCCTGCGCGCCAGATAGTCGGCGTAGGTCTCCATCGCGTTCTCGACCACGTCTCGGGCGACACGGGAGGTGCAGACCAGGGCATCCCAGGGCTGCAGCGGCAGGATGTGAAAATTGGCGAGGCCGGCAATGATCCGGTCCGACGCCAGGGTATGGGTCACGCCGCAGATACTGTAGGCGCGCTGGTCCCTGACCCTGCGCTCCCAGGCGAACTCGTCGAGAACAGGGCCCGGAACCATGAGGCACTCGGCGGCGGAACCGGCCGCCGGCATGGTCTGGAAGTTCCGGATTTCGCGTGCTTGGGGATCGCGTTGCCGGGCAGCCGCGGCGAACTCGGCCGCATGATTCTCGTTCGGCGTCACGCTGACATGCATAGGCGCACGCCCGTGCCGGAACAGTCCGGTCAGGAACCCGCTGCCCGCGGAATGGCGGCCCTTCACTCCGACGCGATCCGCCTTGTAGGCATCGGGATGATAATGAATGGCGCAAACAGGAGTGGCTGACACGAAGAACCGTCCGGCAACGGAATAATATGAAGACGAAATCTAAAGCGTTGCGTTTATAGAGGATGGCTGGACCGGTGCAAAGCGCTCTCGCCCCTGCGACAAAGCGAATCCTTTGGAGCCGTCCGCTCGCATGCTAATGAGACGCACATGCAATTCGTCCGTTTGGAGTAAATCATGACTGCAGTTGCCGGCTCCCGCCCCCTGCGGATCTATATCGGCTGGGACAGCCGCGAACCGATCGCCTACGACGTCTGCGAGCATTCCCTGCGCCGCCACAGCGACGCGGATCTGGAGATCGTCCCCCTGAAACAGGAGGACCTGCGCGCGGCGGGACTCTATTCCAAGGATGCCGATCCGCTGGCGTCCACCGAGTTCACCTATACCCGCTTCCTTGTTCCGCACCTCGCGGGCTACGAAGGCTGGGCGCTGTTTTGCGATTGCGATTTTCTCTGGACCACCGACGTCGCGAAGCTGTTCGCGCTGGCCGACGACGAGAAGGCTCTGATCTGCGTCCAGCACGATTACCGTCCGACCGAACGGACCAAGATGGACGGCAAGGCGCAGACCGTCTATCCGCGCAAGAACTGGTCCAGCATGATGCTGATCAATTGCGGCCACCCGGCCAACGCCGCACTCACTCCGGAGGTGGTCAATCGGGAGGGGGGCGCGTTCCTGCACCGCTTCCAGTGGATTCCCGACGAGCTGATCGGTTCCGTGGACCGTACCTGGAACTGGCTTGAGGGCTGGTACGACAAACCGGCCGACGGCTCCCACCCGGCCGCGATCCACTATACCCGCGGCGGCCCCTGGTTCGAGAACTGGCAGGACGTCGATTACGGCGATCTTTGGCTCGCCGAGGAGGCGATGGTCAAAGCGAAAGAAAACGTCTGACGCTTTCCGAAAGATTCGCGATCGGAGCCCCCCAGCCACTATCGGAGCGTCGGAACAGACGGAGGCTCGGATACCAGCGCGAGCCGCTTCCTTCGCGTCCCCAGAACCAGAGCGGCAGGCGCGGCAGCAAAATGAAACCCGGGCGCCGGAGCGCCCCGGCCATGTGCGCATTGATGCCCGAGATCGAGACCGTGGCGTCGAGGCAGGCTATGAGGGCGGCCAGACCGTCGAGATCGTTCCGGAGATCGCTGACAGGCGATGGGAGAATGCGCTCCGGCAGCTCGCCGGACGCGCCGCCGCCCGCGTACTGAAGGCTTACGAGCCTGATCTCCGGAGAGGACAGCAAAGGCTCCCATTCGGTGAGTTCAGTGGATTTCGACCAGGACGTCCGCGCGCCGCCGCCACCCCATGAAAATCCGACCAACCGCGCGCCGCCGCGGGCAGATCCGAGCGCCTCGCCGAGTTCGGTCACACGATCCGGATCCGCCTTGAACGGATGAAGATCCGGAGAGCGGCCCGTCCGCTCGTGGAAGCATGCAAGCAGGGCTGACGGAACATGATAGTCGAACCGCTCGAGATGCCGCGGGGCGTCGTCCCGCGCTTCTACTGCCACCCCTGGGAAACTGCGCCGGCAGAGCGCGACCAGACGCGGATCGGTCTCCAGAGTCACCTCGGCTCCCAGCTCCGCCAGCCATTGCGCAAGCGGTGCGAAAATGATCTCGTCGCCGATCCCGAAATCGCCCCAGACCAGGATGCGCCGGCCCTTCACCGGCTGCCCGAGCCAGAGCGGGAGAGAACCGAACTCAAGGCTGCGCGCACCTTCGTGAGGCTCCGTCCAACGCACATGATGCGCCCGGTATCCGCCCGACAGATCGCCGGCGCCGATCCGGAGGCAGGAGGAGAGCCACAGACCGTCGCGATGTTTCGGGTCGAGGATCAGGGTCTGCCTAAGCTCGGTCTCGGCAGCCTCCGCTTCGCCGCAATCGACCAGAGCGGCGGCGAGATTGGCACGAAGGCCTGCGGCCCCCGGCGCGCGCGCCAAAGCCGTGCGATACAGATCGACTGCTCGCAGCAGATCGCCGGCCGCGTGCAGATTGGCGGCAAGATGCTCGGACGCCGCCGCCATCTCCGGGCTCTTTGCATCCGCGGCGAAAAGCGCCTCCCTGAACGCCCGGCCGGGATCGCGGCCGCCGTCTTCTTGCCGCTGCAACCCGAGTTGCTGATAAAGCCGCGGACGGTCCGGCATCTCGATCAAAGTGCGTCGGATGATCGTTTCCGCGCAAACCGGCCGGCCCAGCCGGTGCAATTGGATCGCTCTTGCGAGTGCAACCTCCTGAGCGCCGCCATAGCGGGACATGATTTCCTCAAGCTCCGCCGGCAACGCTTCCCGGCGCTGGGCAAGGGCCGTGAGGAGAGCCGCCATCGGGCCGGGCACTGCCGGCTCCAGGAAGAGCGCATGACGGGCGAGACGGACAAGCACGTCGCTGTTCATCCGGGTCCGGCGTGCAACAGCAAGCAAATTGCCGTATCCGCCCGCGTCCTCCGGAAAGAGGCATACGTAGCGTCGCAGCATGTCGATGGCGGCAGCCATATTGCCGGCGCGAAAGGCCGCTCCCGCTTCCGCCCTTAGTTCCGCGCGTCGGGCCTCGTCACCCGGCGAAGGCGTCAAGCCCCCAGTTCGGACCATAGCGCAAGGTCGCTTGTCTTCGTCGCGTTCCATCCCATCGCTTCGGCGATGTCGGACGGGATGGTGCTGGTCGGTTCCGGTTTCTCGCCACGCCCCAGCCGTTCGACGATGTCTTTCTGTATCGGCAGGCAGACCCTCTTCAGATCGTACCGCTCGACGACCGTCTTGCGCGCCGCCTTGCGGACCGGGTTCATTTTCTTGCCTTTCGCCAGGGCGTCGATCACTGCGTCCGCCAGAAGATCGGGATTGCCATATTCGACGAGCAGCCCGTTCTTGCCATGCCTGATCACTTCGCGAACCGGGGCCGTATCGCTCGCGACCACGAGACATTCCTTCGCCATCGCTTCGAGCATCGACCAGGAAAGCACGAAAGGATAGGTCAGATAAATGTGCGCGCTGGAGATCGACAGCATCCGTCCGAACTCCCCGTAGGGCAGACGGCCGAGAAAATGGAGCCGGCTCGCGTCCAGTTTCCGGTGCGGAATCAATGCGTCCTTCCAGCTGTCGGCATAGCCGGGGCCAGTGCCGTAACTGATCTCTTCGCCGCCGGTGATCAGAATATGAGCTTTCGGTCGTGCCTGAAGGATCCGTTCCAGCGCTCCGGCGACCACGTCGAAGCCTCGGTAAGGCTCAAGGTTCCGGGCGACATATGTGACGACCTCGTCCTTCGCAGTCAGCCGCCGTCCGTCGGCGAGATCGATAAAGGCGTCTGGCTCGCGCACGCATGCGTCGGTGTCGATCCCGTCATGAACCACCGTCATGCCCTCGCGGAAAGCCTTCGGATGGGTCGACCATTGCCAATAGGTCGGTGCATATCCCCAATCCGCCGCCGCCATACTGAGCAGCATGTGGGCGTTGCGCACGCGGGTCCGGCAATCCCGGTCGATGTCCGGCTTCTTATTGACGAAATCGGTATCGGTACCGTGGGAGCGGTAAAAAAACTCGTTAAAGGCAAGCAGGCGGGCCTCGGGATATACGTCCTTGAGGAACATCGCCTCGCCCCAGCCGGTGTGGGCGCAGATTACGTCCGGTGAGAAACCTTCGGACTGCAGCTTGAGGGCTACCCGGGTGATCGCCTGGCCGTGCAGGATCTGGTCCTCGAAACGGTCGAAATACCGGTGTGGAGGGGTTCCCGCCTGACGATGAAGCTCGTACTCGACCTTGCGCACGCCGGGGAGGTTCGGACGTCTGGGCTTGGTGAGGAAGACCACCTCATGCCCGTCGGCCGCCAATGCAGGCGCGAGGTGCTTGAACTGGCCGGGCATATTTTGGTGGGCGAAAAGGACTCTCATTGGCACTGAACCATGTTGTCACAGGCTACGAATTATCATTGATACTCTTACCGTACGCGCTTATGAATTCCCCGACGTTGCGATGCAAGCTCGGTTCCTGTGGCATACAGTGAATTTTGGAGCATCTCTCATTTCGAATGGCGTCGCTTTGTTCTGCTATACTCCAGCGATAGATCAATTTGTACGGGCAAGAGCTTTATGGCGAAATCAAAAACGCCGATAGACGCGAGTCAGACGATCGACGACCCGCTGCAGCGCATTTTCAGCACCTGCCGCGATGCCTTCGTGACAGCGGGCGTGTTCAGTTTCGTCGTGAACATGCTCGTTCTGACGATGCCGCTCTATATGTTCTCGCTGTTCGACCGGGTTCTCGGCACAGGCAACATGGCGACGCTCACACTGCTGGCTCTGATGGCCATGGGAGCACTGCTCGTCCAAGCCCTGGTCGATATTGCCCGTACTTACGTCTTTACGAAAGTCAGTACCTGGATCGACGAACAGATCTCGCCGCAGCTCTTCGAGAAATCTGTGACAGGCGCTCTGACCCGTGGCGGCGCCGGCAGCGACGCCCTCGATCAACTCCAAAGCCTGCGCGGATTTCTCGCTGGCCAGAGCATTTTCATGCTCATGGACATTCCGTTTATTCCGATCTTCATGCTGGTCCTGTTCATGCTGAACTTCGGGATAGGAATGACGGCCGCAATCGGCGGCGGGATCCTATTGATTCTGGCGCTCATAAACCGGTCGATTTCGGACTCGCACCTGGCGCGGGCGACGACGGCTGCAAACCGGGCGCGCAAGATCAGCCGCTCGGCAAGCGAAAACGCCGACATCGTCGAAGCGATGGGGATGCGGAAGTCGTTAATGTCCACCTGGACGGCCTACAACCGGCTCGCTCTTACACTGCAGAGCGATGCCAGCAGGGCGTCCGGAACCGTCCAAGCCTTCATCAAAATGATGCGCATGGGCATCATGATGGCAGTGATGACCGTTGCCGCAATCCAGATCGTCGACCCGACGAGCGGCCTTTCCCGCGGTGCAATGATGGCGTCCGTTATTCTGGTTTCACGCGCGCTCATGCCGCTGGAAGTCGTGGTCGGGTCCTGGGCACAGGTCTCGGATGCAATCCAGAAATACAGATCCCTGTCACAAATCCTCAAAGGCGAAAAAGGCAAGCCTGAAGACAGTGTATATCCGCTGGAGCCTAAGGGCGCACTCTCGGTCGAGAACGTTCACTACGGCATTCGGGGCATGAAGCGGAATATTCTGTCCAGGGTGTCGTTCGAACTCGAGCCCGGTGAATCCGTGGCAATCATCGGCCCCTCGGCGGCCGGAAAGACCACACTCGCGCGATTGCTGGCAGGTATCGATCATCCGACCTCTGGCGTCGTCCGCCTCGATGGTGCGGACGTCTACAGATGGCCGAGCGAGGATCGCGGACGCCATGTCGGCTACCTGCCGCAGCAGGTGCTCCTCTTCGAGGGAACGATCCGCGACAACATTTCGAGGTTCGACGATTCGATCACGAACGAACAGGTTATCCAGGCCGCAGAAATGGCCGGTCTGCACCGCATGATCCTGGAAATGGAACAGGGATACGATACGGAGGTCGGCCATAACGGCACCCTTCTTTCCGGCGGTCAGAGACAGCGCGTCGGTCTCGCCCGTGCCCTGCTCGGCGACCCGAAACTGGTCATTCTGGATGAGCCAAACGCCAATCTGGATACCGAAGGCGATACGGCGCTCAAGAACGCGATCGAGATCCTGAAATCCCGCGGTGCGACAGTTGTCGTCATCTTGCACCGCCCCAATATCCTGCAGATCGTGGACAAGATTCTCGTTCTGAGGAATGGGATGGTGCAGAAATTCTCTAATCGCGACGATGTCATGCCGTTGATTGGCGGTGTCGTGAACCAGTCGAGAATCGAACAGCCGTCCGCCAAGGCGATTGCGGAAAGTTGATAGGAGCTTTCAATGGCTAATTCCGTGCCCGCGATTGACGGAGATTTACTTCAGAAGCGCCTGCCGATCCCCGCACGGGATCAGGTGAGAGCGGTCTCCGGCGAATTTCAGATCTCATCAAGGAGCTGGACCGGAGCATCCCTGTTCGGCTGGAGTGTCCTCTTTCTCTTCCTTGTGGTCTTTGGCGGCTGGTCATACGTCGCGCCCCTCGCGAGCGCGGTCCGCGCCCAGGGCAAGCTCCATGTCATCAGCGAAGAGCAGGTGATCCAGCATTTAGAAGGCGGGATCGTCAAAGAGATCCTCGTTCATGAGGGGCAGACGGTCGATCAGGGTGACGTGCTGGTCCGCCTCGATCCGCTCCAGACAGAGTCCCAGTACGCCCAGCTCCAAAATCAGATTCTGACGTTGCTCGCCGAGCGCGCGCGCCTGGAAGCGGAACGTGACGACCGACCGGAAATCGAGTTTCCCGAGCGGATCATGAGTCAGTTGGACGATCCCCAGATCGCAGCTTTGGTAGCGCGGGAAACGAGCCTGTTCGAAAAAACGCGCCGATCCACAAATGACCAGAAAGTGCTGGTCACCGAAAGGATCGGGCAACTCCAGACCCAGATCAGAGGATCGGTCGAACGTCTGGAATCGACGCGCCGGCAGATCGAGATCGTCGAGGAGGAACTTGACGGAGTCCGGGCTCTTTACGAGAAGGGTCTCGAGCGCAAACCGAGGCTGCTGGCCCTGGAGCGCGGAAAGGAATCCCTGAGGGGTACCGCCGGCCAGTTAGAAGCGCTCATCGCGCAATTAAAGCAGGAGATCAACGAGCAGAAGCTGAGGCTCGAAGCCTTTGCGAATGAGCGGGAGAGAGAAATCTCGGATCGCCTCAGGTCCAATGCTGTCCGGCTCGTCGACTTTCAAGAACAGGAAAACGTCTGGCGCGATCGCCGCGAACGCATTCAGATAAGGGCGCCGCGCAGCGGACAGGTGGTCAACCTGAATGTCCATACCCTGAATGGCGTCGTTCGCCCTGCCGAACCGCTTATGACCATCGTTCCTCTCGATGATCAGCTGATCGTCACAGCTAAAATCAAACAAAAGGATGTCGACGTCATTCTGGTCGGCGCGCCTGTGCAACTTCAGCTCTCCGCATTCAATCCCAGGACAACGCCGCCGATCGAAGGCACTTTGACGTCGGTTTCGGCCGACGTCATTCGAGATGAGAGAGGGCAGGAGTCCTTCGAAGCACGTATTTCGATCGATCCGGTGTCGCTGGCGCACAATCTACCGGGCGTGAAGCTCACGGCCGGCATGACAGTTTCGGCATTGATCTCCGTTGGCGAGCGGACTTTGTTCGAGTATATCGTCACGCCGTTGAGCCAGAGCCTGGATCAGGCAATGCGTGAGCCATGATCCAAACATGCTGATGGATCAGTATGTCTAAGCGTGCGGCTGACGGAGATGAGAGAGCTGATGTGAGTACGGGTACCGAAGTAACCGTTCGGTCTTTGCCACTGCGAATTATCCTCTCGACCGCCGAAGAGGCCTTGAGAAAGAAGAACTTTCCCATTGCGGAGCGCCTTTTCGATGAGGCGCTCCGGAAAAAGAGCTTCTCTATCAGAGGCCTGAGCGGATTAGGCCGTCTCTATAACGAGACAAACGAACCGGCAAAGGCATCGTGTTGCCTGACCCGGCTGATGACTTACAGACCGGATATCCCCTTTGCACCCGCCCAATTCGCCCATGCATGCTCGATGCTTGGCGATTTTTCCGGTGCGGCACGATGGTATCGTCGGGCACTCTCAATCGCCCCGGATGACCGGGCTACTGCCATCGCGCTTGGCATTACCCTGTTGCGGCTCGGCAAATGGGAAGAGGGATTTGCCTTGTACGATCTGCGCGAAGGTGCGGTTTCCCTCGAAAAATCGATCGGAAAAGAAAAGATCTGGGACGGTACCGCCGATCTGCGCGGAAAAAACGTCCTCGTGGTCGGCGAACAGGGACATGGCGACCATATCCAATTCTTGCGCTATTGCGCGCTCCTCAAGGACAAGGGTGCGCGCGTCACATTTTTCACCCGAGAGCTCCTGGAAAAGCTTTGCGCATGGATGCCCGCAATCGACGAGGTCGCGCTCGACAATGACAAGGTCTCGTTCGATTACACCGTCATGGCCATGAGCCTGCCCAGACTATTCAACACACGGCCGGACAACATTCCTTTGCGTTCCGCGTATCTCACGGCACCGCCAGATGCTGTGGCACGCATCGCTTCCGAGCTTTCCAGCAAAAAGAAAATTGCACTCGCCTGGAAAGGCAATCCGCAAAACTCCCGGGATGCGGTCAGATCCTGTCCGCCGGATCTGTTCGCCCGCCTGATCAAGACCTTGCCCGACGTCGAGTTCTACGCACTACCTTTCGATCTTTCTTCTGAAACCCACGAGCAGCTTTCACGGCTCCGTCCCATCTGTGAGCCGGATGCCACGTTTGCGGACGTAGCGGAGCAGCTTCTCTCGTTCGACCTCATCATTTCCGTGGATACCAGTCTGGCACATCTTGCCGGCGCCCTCGGTGTTCCGACCTGGCTCATGATCGGACACCAGCCGGACTGGCGCTGGCTTGCCGAGGGAAACGAGAGTCTCTGGTACGATTCCGTCCGGCTTTTCCGCATCACCGACGGCTGGCCGGATCTCATAGACCGGGTTGGAGAGGAGCTGGATCATTTCCTTGCAAAACCCTCGGAACGCAGCCAATAAAATTCTGATTTGAGTGACAAAGGACTAAATGGTGGCCGTTTCTGCAATCCTGGACGCGATCGACCGAAAAGACGCATTCGTGCTCCTTGAGACTCCGAGCGATTCGATATCCTGGGATCTGACTGGTCAGCAACTGATACGGGGCCAGGACATCCGCTCCGCTCTTCGCTTTTTCAAACGATCCGCGATTTCCGGGCCGCCCTACTCCGAGAACGGCCTCTATCGCCTCGCGATGGCTTTTGAGCTCAACGGAGACATCGAGTCAGCAGCCGGCCATTATGTAAGAGTGGCCAATAGCGGGTCCGCACTTTCGCGCGACGCACGGCGTCGAGCGGTTGGCTGCTTCGGCCAGCTTTCACAATGGGACAGGATCGTGGATCTGATGTCCAGTGAATCCGCCGCGGAGTGGGTGAACTTCCACAGAGACGTCGCGATGCTCGTCGGCATCGCCTTCGGAAATTGCGGGCGGATATGCCGGGCCATCAGTTGGTTATGCATCGCTCCTCAGATTTCTGACCGGGACAGCGATCCGGCTAAGGTCGTCAGCAACTTGCTCGAAAGAGGCGCGAATCCCGGGTCTTCCGAGGACGTCGAGAACTTAATCCTGGAAACGGCACATGTCCTGTTTGCAGAGGATTGGCTCGCACGGAAGGTATTTCGCTGGATTCTGCGTTACGGACATCAAACAGCGCTTGAAAGTGTCCTGGCGTCGCATGAACTGATCGTACGGAGCGGAGGCAAAAGCCTTGGCTATGCCGCCGCTTATCATCTGGAACTCAAGCATGACCAGAGCGCGATCAGAAACGCGGCCCGCCGGGCACTGATCTGGCATCCAGACGATCGGATGGGGATGCGGGCGATATTGCCGAACGAGCACGAATTTGCGCAACAGAACGCGGAGTGGCTCCTCCGATGGGCAAAGGTCGCGGCCATTCTCCCGAATGTTGAGGATCATACCGCCAACGATGCCGCCATTGCCCTCAAGTTCGTGGATCAGGAGATATGCCTAGTCTATCTCGAACGGCTGGCGGACAAGTTCAAAGCAAGTCCGCGGCTCCTCTACAACATCGCGAGCCATTTCAATGAGAAATCTTTCGCGGAGACGGCCTATCCGATGGTCCGACGGGCGATTCTCATGGAGCCTGCTTATGCTAAGGCACTGAGTGCCTATTCAGTGTCAAATTCGATAATGCTGGACCCCGAACCAGGAGTAGTAGCTGCCAAGCGCGCCTTAGTCTGCGATCCGTCTCTACAGTCCGGACACACAAATCTTGCGATGGCCTACCGTGGGCTGGGTAATTTGGGAAAGGCCATCGAAGCCGGTCTCAGACAGCTGGAATATCACCCGAGAGATGCCGTCGCCCGGATGGGAGTAGCGTTCAATCAGCTGACCATCGGTGCTATCGAGCAAGGGTTTCACAATTACCGTAGCCGTTGGGCGCAAAAAAACTTTCCCTCGCAGAAACGCCCGTTCCCACAGAGAGAATGGGCACTTCAAAAGCTTCCTCCCGGAAAAAAGACCCTTATTTATATGGAACAGGGGATGGGGGACGAGTTGATGTTCTCTTGGTTCCTGCGCTATGCTGACATGATTGTTCCCGGTCAGCTTGTTGTCGAATGCGATCCGCGCCTTATTCCGGTGTTCGAGCGCTCTTTCCCTTCGATCGAGTTCAGAGGCCGGGACGCTCCGGTGGATCCCCGTCTCCTCGCCGACGATGTTCTCTACAAACTCCCGATCGGGCATTTGCCAAGTCTCTTTACGGCTGAGCTGAGGACTTTGATCAGGGAGAGATGGGCTCTGGCAGTCGAACCCCGGGTGGCAGGCCACGGCTGGATCGTCCCGGACGCAGACGGAGTAGCACACTGGAAAAGCAAGGTACGTGAAATTGCCTCTGGGGATCGGCCAGCAATCGGAGTGGCGTGGCGAAGCGGGCAAATAACGCGGACACGGAAGTTGCAATATCTGGCGCCTGACGAACTTGCGGCGAGCCTCCCGGATAATACAGTGGCGATCAATCTACAGTACGTGTTTGAAGAAGAAGAGATTGAGCAGTTTGAAAGCGCCGCGTCTCCGCGCGGGATTACATTGACGACGTTCGAGGGGCTCGATCTGAAGGACGACTTAAGCGATGTGATCGACCTTATAGCAGCGTTAGACGCCGTGGTGACACCGATGACTTCCACGGCATTTATGGGAGGCGTTCTAGGGATACCGACATGGGTCTTCCGTACGTCGGAATTCAAGGCCACCTGGCATCAGCTCGGGACGCCGCACATACCGTGGATCCCCGAGATCAAGCTCTGCTTCAGGGATCCGCGCGTGGGTTGGGAAGACGTTATTAGCCGTATTCATGACGATCTGTTGGAGGCGCGGGGCTGGCTTCTTTCGCGACGGGCATGACTGCCGGAATGAAATCGGATGGACAGGTTGTAGTGAATGAACCTGATGTTCTTAGGCTTCCCAAGCGGCTTTTTCACGGTGGGTATTTTCATCTGCCGCTGAAACTGTTGGGGGATTCGGAAGCCGGTCCCGTTTTGCGGTTTCCTGAGGGCCAGCTCTCGGACCCGGGTCTCCAACGCTTTGTTTTCGAGGAGTTTCACCAGTCGGGTTTCGAAGCTCGCGAACGTGCGGTTCTGGCCCATTTCCTTTCGGACGACGCCATTTTCATCGATATCGGCGCGCATTTTGGGCTCTATCCGCTCGTCCTGTGCGAGCGCTTTCCCGGTATCCTCTGTGTCGCGATAGAACCCTCTCCCGATAATTTTTCGATCCTGGTTGAAAATGTCGCTCTCGCGGGGATCAGAAGCCGGGTTCAGTGTCTCGAATGCGCCCTTGGGCGCGGCACAGGATCGGGACGGCTTCGGCTCAATTCGAGCATGGGTCACCATCTTGTTACCCAGGTTTCCGGGGCCGGGAGCCCCGAGATTGAAGTGGAAGTGCGGAAACTCGATTCTTTACTTTCCGGCCTTCAGGCAGACGCGTTTGCTCACCGCCCCGTCTGGCTGAAGATCGATACGGAGGGTCGGGAGCTGGATGTTCTGTCCGGCGGACGTGAGTTGCTTGTTTCCGGCCGGGTTGCTGGCGTTCTCTGGGAGTATCGAATTGGTGTGGAGCAAAATCCCCGCAAGGCGGAAATCCTTAGTCTCCTGGAGGAATGCGGTTTCTCCTCAAGGGAAATTACCGACGGCAATATACTATCTCTGCGATGTGCGGATCATTTTAGAGAGATCGAGGATATCTAGCCACGGACAGTTCCGCTTGTTTTCGCCCAGTCCTAGAGATTGCGGGCTTTCGCTATGGCTGTTGCGATTTCGACATCGTCTTGATAGTCAATGTCAATTGAGCGCCAGTTCGGCATAACATGAATGGCTGAATTTTCGTCGTAGAATTTTCCCGATCTGCCGAACTCGTCTGCTTGAAAAATGTACATCGCACCGTTGATGGCCCAATGTTCATTGTGGATGGACCTCATCGGCGAGTAGTCAATTCGGGGTGAACGTCCCAAAACATGCATGTCTGAAACCTCCCCAAAGGGCGGCGAGGGCGGCAGGCGCCAGCGGCAGACAGCGACACCACTTTTGGCTGCTGTTTTGCGCATTTCCTCAAGAAGCTCCGCGATATCTCTACCTGTACGAAAGGGCGACGTCAGTTGCAGGAGGACGATTGTGCTCTTTGCAAGGTTTTCGGTCCGGATCAGGTGCCGGATCACGTCTTCGGTTGTTGCGTCATCGCCAGCGAGGCGGTCCGGGCGGGCGGCGACCCGAATGCTTGGGTAAGAAGCTGCGTCCCGGGCAAGATCCGGATCGTCGGTGGAAAGGATGATCCGGTCAATACAGCCCGAGCGCTCGATGCAGCCGGCGGTTCTGTCCAGGAGGGATCTGTCGCCTATGACGAGGCGGTTCTTTTGTGGAACACGTTTCGATCCGCAGCGCGCGGGAATGATGGCGACCACGTCCTTTGCGTTTTTCACTGAAATGATCTCTTTAACGCAAACGGGCGGACCGAATGGTCCGCCCGCACGCTTTATGTCTAGAACCTGAACTTAGCTGAAGGTGAAGTCGTTCAGGTCCAGGGTCGTGACACCGAAGACCCGGATCACCGCGTAGTCGGTACCAGCAGTACCGTTGATACCGACGAGCACGGAGTTGGAGCCGGAGACCTGCGTGATCGAGTTCGCCGCACCGGTGATACCGGCAGCAGACGTCGCAAAGGCCGGGAGACCACCGCTCGAGAAGCCGAAGCCAGAGAGGTTGATGATATCGCTGCCATCTTCGAACGAGAAGATATTGGCAACGGTTGCACCAGCCTGGATGTCTGTCGCCGGGGCCGCCAGAGAGATGTCGTTGATCACGAAGGTATCGCTACCACCGTCACCATACAGCAGATCGGTACCACCGGTCGCACCACCATCGGCATAGAGGACGTCGTTGCCGTCGCCGCCGTAGATCGTGTCGTCGCCAGCGCTCGAGGCATAGATGATATCGTTGCCAGCGCCGCCGGAGATCAGATCTCCGTTAGTGCCTGCGGCATACATGATATCGTTGCCGTCTTCACCGAACAGAGTGTCGCCACCGGTACCCGCGTAGAACAGGTCGTTACCGGCACCACCATACATCAGGACGGTGGTCAGGTTGCCGAGAGCGGAGAGGGTGTCTTCGCCGTCGCCGGCATAAAGCGTATCCGCACCGATCGTGCCCTGCAGGTTGTCGTTACCGGCGTTGCCGAACAGACGGTCGGCATCGCTACCGCCGTTGACGACGTCGTTACCAGCACCACCGTACAGCGTGTCGGCACCACTCGAACCGAAGATGGTATCCAGACCGGCGTTACCGTAGATCAGGTCGTTGCCGTCACCACCGGAGATGGTGTCGTTGTCCTGGCCGCCGAAGACGGTGTCCGCACCGGCAAAACCCGAGATCGCGTCCGCACCGGTGTTACCATAGATCAGGTCGTTGCCACCCGCGCCGCTGATGACGTCGTTATCGGCACCGCCGAACATCGCGCCACCGGTACCAGCGGTGAGGGTATCCGCACCGGCACCACCGTAAAGCGTGTCAGCACCACCCGAACCGAGGATGACGTCGCCACCGAGGTTACCATAGATCAGGTCCGCATCCGCGCCGCCGGAGATCGCGTCGTTGTCGGCGCCACCGAAGATGGTGTCGGAACCGGCACCGCCGACAATCGTATCACGCTCGGAGTTACCGTAGATCAGGTCGGAGCTGGCGCCACCGGAGATGGTGTCGTTACCGGCACCGCCATAGATCACGTCGGAACCGTCGTTGCCGGAGATGGAATCGCCGCCGAGGTTACCGAAGATGGTGTCGGCACCAGAGCCGCCATCGATCGTGTCATTGCCCTGACCGCCATACACGAGGTCAGAATCGCCTTCGCCAAGAATGCTGTCGTTGCCGAGGTTACCGTACAGAACGTCGTTGCCGTCGGAACCGGACAGAACGTCCGCATCCTGACCGCCGAAGACGGTATCGGCGCCAGAACCAGCGAGAACAGTGTCGCCGCCCTGGTTACCATAGATAAGATCCGCACCACCGAGCGCGGAGACGATGTCAGACCCACCCAGTGCGGTGATCTGATCAGCGTTACCCGTACCCGTGATGGTATCCGGTGAACTGGTGCCCGTTATCGTTGCCATTACAACCCCCTAGTTAGCATCAAAGCTACACCAAACTGTCTGGGTTAGCTTTGGTGCTGCAGTCGGATTTCGTCAACCAAAAAATCCTGCACACCAAGCGAACGCCAGTCCTATTACTAGCCGCGACGAAACGGCTCGGGTGGTTTATTACACCGCTTGCCTAATGAACGCAAGCGGTTAGACGGCGGTTTTAGCCCGCTGCCACACCGATCCCGAAAGACCGTTCGAGTCCACCTTCTCACTTTGCGTTAATTCCATGATCGCAGATATTTTTGTTTTTTTTCAGACGACTAAGCGCCGATCACAACCGTCATACATCTGTCATGCGATGGATCGGGCATCTCCGCGCAGAGGGAAATTATCCGATATCGGGCAATTCAGCTGGAATTCCGGTCCTAGACCGTGACTTCTCGGCAACAGACGCGCCCGAACGAGCGGAACGTCAGCCACCCTGAACCTTCGGAAGGCGAAGCCTCACTGCGTCGAGCAACGCTTCCTCCGGCGTCGCATCGGACGGCCATTGCAGCACGCTGAGGGGAAGCACCGGGGAAACCGCTGCTCCCACCCGGTATCTCCAGTCTTTCTGTTGCTCGCGCAGCAGGACGACCGACGGCGTTCCAACGGCGTTGGCCATCGGAACCAGGGCCGTCGCGATGGTTGCGACCAGATCAATCGCCGCAAGCGCTTCGGCCAGCGCTTCGAGATCGTCCCTGACATCGAATTCGGGCCAAGCGATGCGGTCGTCGCCCAATACCGCTTCAAGTCGGTTCCGGTCAGCGTCGTCCATTCCGTATTGCAGCGGGACGAATCGAATGCGTTCGATCGCGCTCAGTGAGGCAAACCGTTCGATCTCCATTTCGAACGACCGATGCTGTAGCGGCTTGATGCTGCGCCATGCGAGACCAACCAGGTCGTATCTGCCGTCCGCGGACATTGTCCGGCGAAGGCGCGCGACCCGGCCAGAATCGGTCCGCAGCCAGGCCGAGGGAGTCCTTTTCGTTTCCAGTCCCAGCCTGTGCGGAAGGCTGAGCAGCGGCAGTTGCGACTGGAACCCGGAAATGTCGAGGTCCGCATCGGGACGCCTGGCCACAACTTTCGCGAACGGAAAAGATCTCTCGACCAGCGGCACCAGGCGCGCATCGACCTCGACCGTGAAACGCTCCGGGCGACCGCGAAGCGCGGTCAGGTAGGACAATCCCCAAACCTCGTCCCCCAGACCTTGCTCTCCCCAGATCAGAATCTCTCTGTCGGCGATTCGGCCGCTCTCCCAGAGCGGCAGGTCGAACGAGGCCCTGGGCCAGAGCGTCCGCTCTCCCAAAGGCGCTTCCAGGGGAGTGAACCATCGGTTTTCGTACGCTTTCAGACCTTCAGCGTAGCGTCCTGACTTGAGCAGCGCGAGAGCAAGGTTGTTCTGGAAGCGCAGGTCATCCGGCGTCAGCTGTGTCGCCCGCATCAGATATTTCAATGCCGCATCAACCGAGCCCAGCTCCATATGGATTGTCCCGAAGGTAAAATACCGTTCGGCGTTCGCCGGATCGACAATCACCTGGCCGCGGGACAGGGCGAGAGCCCCATCAAGGTCTCCGGATCTTTCGAGGATCGCGGCGCGGTTCATCGCGACCGCTTGCGAGCCGGGCGCGACAATTTCCGCGAATCCGAGCAACCGCCGCGCGCCGGGAAATTTTCTGGAATCGATAAGATTCCCGGCCGCCGCGATATATCCGTTCACGGCGGACGGATCGCAAAGGATCGATCGGCAAAGGCAGAGACGGCTCTCCGGAATCTCATGAAATCGTTGATGAATGATGCCGCGTAGCCGCCATGCCTCACTCGATCTGGGATCCTGCCGTAGTGCCGCCAACACGTTTTCAAGCGCTTCAACCACCCGGCCCCGTTCAAGCTGACGTTCGGCAATGGCGCATCCGGCGCCTGGACCCGAGGCGCTACTCCAGACCCAAGCTCTGGCCTGAAGCTCCCGGGCCTTCGCCGCACTTTCCGCCAGGGCCCCGAGATTTCCGAAAACACGCCCATGCCCAGGCTCCAGCAAGGCCGCCCGTTTGAGCGCCGCGACCGCCGCAGGAACAGCTCCGCGCTGAAGCATTTTGTTCGAAAGGTTCACATGGAGCCGGAAATCCTCCGGACCGGCAACGAGCGCTCGTGACAGGAACTCGTGCCCACGCTCGGGCCAGCTCCCGGCGAGAGCCGCCCAGCGGCCGGCTTCGGACGGATCGATCATCGCCAGACTACGCCGGGCAGCGCGCTGATGCTCCCCGCCGGCCCGTCCCTGCAGAACCTGTTTCAGACGACCGATCGGATCTCCACCGTCACCGCTGCTTGCGCGCGTCATACCGGCAGGCCTCCGGCCATGATCTAGAGCCCCAGACGCTCCGATTTCGGGCCGTCCTTCAGTTCGACCCAGCCACCGATCTCCATGCTGCGATAGAGCGCGTGTAGAAAGGCGAGCGCCTTGCTGCCCTCATCGACCGAAACCGGCACATCCGTCTTGCCGGCACGCCAGCAGTCGATCACCTCGCGGATATAGGGTCCGTGCCCGAGCCCGTAGCTGGTCGGAACCTCCTGCGAGCAGGTCTCGATCACGTCTTCGTCGCCAGGCTGCGGCTCGACCGATTCCCAAGTTTCCACCAAGTTGATCGCGCGGCCGCCGACCTTGGCCAGCGCCTTGTCCCCGACGATATGGAGCGAGGCCTCGAAATCCCTCGGCCGCGCGGCGGTCGTCGCCTCGATGGTGCCCATGGCCCCGTTCTCGAAGCGCACGATCGCGGTCGCGGTATCCTCGGCCTCGAGCTTGTTGATGACAGCGCGTCCCTGGGCGCAGACGGCCTCGATCGGACCGCCGAGCCAGCGCATCGCGTCGATATGGTGGATCGCCTGCTGGGACAGCACGCCCCCATCCATCAGCCAGCGGCCGTGCCAGGGGTCGTCATAATAAGACTGGTCGCGGCTCCAATGCACCCTGATGCCGACCGTCACGAGTTTCCCGAAACGGCCCTCATCGACGGCACGGCGCAGGAACCGCATCGCCGGATTGTAACGGTTCTGCTTGATTTCGGCGCAGATCAGCCCCCGTGTCCCGGCGATCTCCGAAAGCTCGGCGGCGTGCTCCAGACGCAGGGCGACCGGCTTCTCGACGATCACGTTGATCCCGGCCTCGAGCACCCTCTTCGCGTGCTTATAATGGTTTCCCGACTCGGTCAGGATGCAGATCAGATCCGGCTTCGTCGCGATCAGCGCGTCGATATCCTGTACCACGGGGCTGCCGCCGACATCCTTGGCGAAGGAGGCTGACTTGCCGGCATCGAAATCCGTGACGGCGACGACATCCGCGATATCGGTGAGCTCGTCGCGGAACACCTCTCGGTACCGCGCCGATACCCGGCCACACCCAAGAACCCCGATCCGAGCCCGATTCGCCCCCGCCGCATTCATCGTCGTCTCACTCCACCCGTTGGATGCCGGCACCGCCTGAGTGGCCGCGGCCATGCCACGCTAAATGGCATGGAAGCCGGTGCTAAGAAAAGGGTTTAAAGGCTTTCGGTATTGACCGAACCGGGCATCGGCCAGGCAGAAGTTCAACCCTTCGGCCCGTCGCCGAGATAAGTGAACCAGGTCTTGGTCGCGTTTGCGATCGAGTCCGGGTCCCAGAGCGGCGCATCCTTCCAGCGCCCGATATCGGCCAACATGCGGCGCACGCCCTCCTCGAACGGAATCTCCGGCGCCCAGCCGAGTTCGCTCTGGATCTTGGTGATGTCCGCCCAGGTCACGTCGGGCTCGCCGGGCCGTTTCGGCACATAGACGACCTCACCCTCAAGCAGCTCGACGAGCCGGTTGATCGATTGCGGATTGCCGCCACCCGCATTGTAGATCTCGCCGCTCTTCTCGGTCCGCGCCGCTGCCAGGAAGGCTTTCGCCAGATCGGATGCATAGATGAAGTCACGCTCCTGGGTGCCGTCGCCGACGACCGTGTACGGCTTGCCTGCAAGTTTCTGACGCAGAAACACTCCGAACACCGCGCCGTAGGCCCCGGTCGTACGGACCCGCGTGCCGTAGGCATTGAAAATTCGGACCGAATTGGCCGGCAGACCGTAGACCTGATGCCAATGCATCACCGCTTCCTCTCCCTGGAACTTGCTCAGGGCATAGGGATATTGCGGCCGGATCGGATGGGTCTCCAGCGTCGGCGTCTCGGCAAGTCCGTAACAGGACGACGAAGCGGCGTAGACGAGCTTCTCGATCCCCACAGCGCGGGCGCATTCGAGAACGTGAACCGTACCCTGGACATTCGTCGCCATATAATCGATCGGCCTCTCGATCGAGGGCACGATGTCGCCGATACCGGCAAAGTGAAAGACGTAGCGCGCGTCGCCGAACGCCGGGCGGATCGAGTCCATGTCCCGAATATCCGCCTCGAAAACTTCCAGATTCGCATCGCCTTTATGATGTTCGAGATTGCTCCGGTGTCCACCGACGAAATTGTCGACGACACGGACATGCAAACCTTCCGACAGCAAGAGATCGACCATGTGGCTGCCGATGAAGCCCGCCCCGCCAGTGACGACTGCGATGCCCTGCACACTGGTTCCGCCCATGAAGCGCGACCCCCTCTGTTGAAAATCAGGCGCATAATTCGGATAACTCGCTCCATATCACAAGATGCAGGAGCACGGACAGCTTACTATGACGGATCGCAATCAGAGCCGATGGGCATGAAATGCCGACGAAATGGGTGCTTGAAACAGACCTGCTCTTTCTTGAGCCGGCGGTCAGGTTCGCGGGCCTGAATCCGAACGCAATCAGGGAATATCCAGGCCCGACGCGGGTCTCGGCGCTGAGCTATCCGACACCGTTTTGCCGGAGTTCGGTCCTGTGGATGCGCGCCCTCTCGCACCTTGTCGTCCGCAACCGGGACTTCGAGCTTTTCCTGATCGAAGTGACATCCGAGAATGACTTGAAAGAGACCAGTCGCACCCGAATCTATCCCGTGCTAGACGATCAGGTCATTCAGTTGCTTACGCAGATCAACCGGGCCGATGCGCGCGATCTTAAGATCCAGAGCCAAAGGGTCGAGAACGTCCTTGAGCAATTGAAACACCGTGCATCGGATGCGCTGAAAGACGAAATCATGCAGCTCTACAGCAAAGATCCGCAGTGAGTGCTCGTACCGCGCCATTTCGCCGCCAGACTCGCATTTTGGCTTGGACTCGAGAGTAACGCGGCGTATCCGGATACAAGAGTCGCACATCTGCGACGCTGAAATCGCAACAGGTTCCCTCATGAAAAAGATTCTCGCGACCCTCGCCATTCTGACCAGCCTCGCCGCGTGCACCTCGGACGAGGAAAGGATCGACGGCAGGTGGATCGGCACGATCTCCGAGGAAGCGCGCAAGGAACTCCAGATCGAGGGTGAAATCGACGGCGACGTCTTCGTCGTGCAATTCGAACCAGAAGCGGTCCATTTGAACGACACCGTTCGGCCAGCGGAATATTCCACCAACAAAGGCCGCACCCTGGTCAAGTTCGAGAACGAAAACAGGGTCCTTACCATTTACCACGACAAGGTAAACCCGGACAAAGTCAGGATGACGGCCGTCGGATATTTTCGCGGCAAAATCTACTCGTTCGATCTGGAACGCGACGGCGATTGAAATCGGCTCACGCGCGGCAGGACCAGATCAGAATGGCGGCGGACAAGATCGGCATAGCCTGGGCGGTGGATCCCAAATCCGGTTGGGGCATCTACGGATACAACATCATCCGGCACCTCTGCCTTCGCACCCAGTACACTCCGGTTGCTCTGGAGGTATCCGACCTTGGCTTCGTGGACCCGCTCGAGGCGGGCCTGATCAAAGACAGAACCTCCGTCCCGCTGAACGAAAACCCGGAATGCCTGGCGCCGTATGCCGGGACCGGAAGACGTCTTCCATTCCCGGTTCTCCACGCCCGCGGTGGCAACGCGGCCCCCCAATTCTCCAAGCTTTCCAATGGGGTCATCGGCCGGAGGAACCATGCTCTGACGTTTTTCGAGAACGCCAGGATCACTGCCCGCGATGTCGACATATACAATCGCTTCGCCAGTGTCGGCGCGGGATCGACATGGAATGCGAGCCTCCTCAAGGCCGCCGGAGTGAAAAATGTCGCGGCCATCCTGCAGGGCGTCGATCCGTCCCTCTTCCACCCTGCGCCGAAGCGAGGATGTTTCGAGGGCAGATTTGTGATATTCGCCGGCGGCAAGATGGAATATCGCAAGGGCCAGGATATCGCGCTGAAGGCGGTGAAGATCTTCGTCGACCGGCACCCGGACACCCTGCTGCTCTGCGTCTGGGGAAATCACTGGCCGGAAGCCTGGTCATACAAGCAGTTCATAAGTTCTCCATATATCGACTCTGTGCCGCCGCCGGACGCGGAAGGTCGCCTGCAGCTTCCGAAATGGTTCGAGGCGTTCGGCTTGGGTCGGCAGAATCTCCATGCCTTCAGCTCCTTTCCGCACATTCATACCGCGGCCCTGATGCGCGAAGCGGATGTTGGACTCTTCCCGAACCGCTGCGAGGGCGGAACCAACCTCGTCGCCATGGAAGCAATGGCCTGCGGGCTGCCGACAATCATTTCCCGCAATACGGGCCACCTCGACATCATTCATGACGGTGCATGTCTGCCATTGGAGTCTCAGGACGAGGTCCCCGCATTCCACAGGAGCATCGATACCGCCGGATGGGGCGAATCCTCCGTCGATGAAATCGTCGAGGCACTGGAGTTCGCCTATCAGAACCGGGATGAAGCCGCGGAAATCGGCCGCAAGGGCGCGCAGCGGATGCATGAGCTTTCCTGGGATCGGCAAATCGCGAAACTGCTCGCCTTCATCGAAGCCCATGGCCTTGACTGAGAAAAGCCGCGCGAAAAGCACGAATCCGCCGGTCCACGCGATCGGCTGGTTTGAAGGGCGTTTCGGCTACAACGTCCACACGCGCAATTTTTTCGACAGCCTCGCGCGTCTGGTTCCTGTCGCAGCCTCTCCCCTGATGCTGCAGGACGGGCCATGGCAAGCAGACCGCGATATTCTGTGCCGAGTCCCCGCCCTGACACCACGGGCGACCGTGGCACTGCTGTACGCGGAGATGATGGATATCCTCGACGGGGCGCCGGGCCGGAGAATCGCCTATACGGTCTGGGAATCTACCGTCTATCCGCCCAACTGGATCGAGAAACTGCGGTCTGCCGACGAGGTCTGGATTCCGTCTGCATGGGGCCGGCGGATCCTGATTGAAAATGGTCTTGCACCGGACTCCGTCCATGTCGTGCCGGAGGGGGTAGATCCGGCGCTCTTCAACCCCGCGATTGTGCCCACCACCGCGCTCCAGGCCTTTTCAGGGTTTAAATTCCTCAATGTCGGGCGGTTCGAGACGCGCAAGGGAACTCGCCTCTTGATCGAGACCTTCGACCGGGCCTTCGGGCCGAACGACGAGGTCTGTCTCATCCTGGCCTGCGACAACCATCATGATCCTGATTTCGACATTGCCAGGATTCTTCGTTCGCTGAATCTTCGTTATCCTGGACGGATCGCGTTCATACCTCCCGTGCGCAGCCACGCGCGCTTTGCCGAACTCTACCGGGCCTGCGATGCTTTCGTCGCACCTTTCCGGGCCGAAGGCTGGGGTCTGCCAGTCTGCGAAGCGATGGCCTGCGGCTTGCCAGTGATCGCAACGGATTATAGCGGCCCGACGGAATTCATGGACGAGTCGGTCTACCGGATCGGCTGCGAGATCGAGGAGATCACTGACCCGCTTTACCTGTCGTCCGCAACCGCAGGAGGGCGCTGGGCCGAGCCGGACCCCGATCATCTCTGCGAACTTCTGCGAGACGTCTACAGGAACCGTGAAGATGCAGCCCGGCGCGGTATGGCGGGTTCGCGCCATATTCTCGGACATTTCACCTGGGACGACGCGGCAAACGTGGCTCTCGCCCGCCTAGGAACGTGACGCAGCGAGTGTCAGAAGCTGTTTCCAGATCGGCAGATTCGTTTCGAAAGTCGCATCTGCATCGAGCGCGAGCGCCGTCGCCCTCGCATTCTCGGCCAAACTTCGACGCCACTCCGGATCTGTGCGCGCCCGTGCCAGTCCGTCCATCAGAACCTCGACGAACCTGTCGGCTGTCGCACTGTCGACCCACAGACCGTTTTCCGCCGTCGCGACCTCGCTCAGCCCCCCGCTATGGGTACCGCAGACGATAACACCCGCGGCCATCAGATCGAGAAGAGGCAATGCCGACCCGCATAGGCCGCGCATGGAGAGGAACAGGTCGCATTCCGGGACAGCGCGCCGCCACGCAACGGGGTTCTCGTAATCCATCTCGACCCATTCGAGATCCGCGAAATCCTGCCTTATCCGTGTTACCGAACCGCGTATATGAGCGAGATAGGACTTGCCGGCCGAAAAATACCCGATCCGTGAAACCGGCCTCGGAGCAGACTGTCTGGCGCCCGACTCCCGGCCCGGAAAATCGGTCGTGACCTTGACGCCTAGGACATGTTTTCCAAGACGATAGCGGCTGAGTTTCTGCCGCCATGGCTCACCCGGCACAATGACGGCGAGGGTCGCCGCAGATTTGCGTATCCTTGCTTGAGGTCCCCCGAAAAACGCGTAGGGGTTCCAAACAAGCGGCGCCAGGAGATGCCCCGATTCGTCCAATGCGGCCTGCAATGCCGGAGGACGGTTCACATCGAAAACGACGAGCCAACCGGGTTCCGGGAGCGACTCGACGGCACCGGTGAACTTGAAAATCTGCGCCTCGACCCCCGCGACTCCGAGCCGCGCTGTCTGGCTGCGGTAAAAGGCCAGCTTCTCTTCACGGGCCACTTCCCCCTCGGTCAGAACGAAACCGATCAACAGAACGCGCTCCAGAAATCGAGCAGCTGCTTTTCCATGTTCGACTGGGAGTACCCGGCTGCCGTCCGCCGGCCGGCCTCGATCATGGAGGCGAAACAGTCCGGGTCGGCTCGAAGACGCGTCAAAGTGTCGCCCAGCAGGTGCACGAGATTGTCCGGCGTCGCTTCGTCATACCAGCGGCCATTCTGCTCCGTCGCATAATCGAGACCTCCACCGCCGTGATAGCCGACGACCACGCACCCCGCTGCCATCGCTTCCAACGGCGGCAATCCGAGGCCTTCATGCGTGCTCAACGATAGAAAGATCGCGCTTTCCGCCATGCGCTCGGCGACTTTGTCCGGATGCATCTTGTGGATACTGGAGAAGGCAGTCTGACGCAGTTCCGGATACTGAAAGTACATTCCGTACATCACCGTACCGAATTCCACGACACGCTTTCGCGGCATGTAGCAGACCTGCAGCTTCTTCGGCCCGTCGACCATCGGAGCGGGACGAATTGCCGGCCGGACGATCACCGGATTCTCGACTCCGTGTACCTTTCGCAGATATTCCGCAATCGGCTCGGAGACGCAAAGGAACGCGTCGATTGGAAAATCCGAGAGCCGTTCATGAGGCTGGAGCGTGCTGTCGAGATAATAATGGTTCTGGCAGAAGAACACGCGCCGGACGGACAGAGATATGAAACGATCGAAGATATGCCGAGGCAGCGAATCGTGCAGCACGAGCGTATCGCCGGACCGGATCGGAAGCAGCTTTCCATTTGCGAACGATGCATCCGGATTGATCCAGTCAGGGCGCCCGCCTTCGAAAGTGCTCGAAACCTTCGCGTCAAAACCCGCGCGACAGAGTGTGGCGACATGCTCGGCTTGCACGATTACGCCACCGATCGGAACTTCGAGGTTCTTGACTGAGAGATAGATAATCTGAGCCATATCTGGTTCGCCCGGATCCGCGGCTTCAAGCGTCGAAGAACCGTTTCATGCCGAGCTTTTCGAACGGCATGAACTTTCTGAGAGCCGATAGCACACGTTCCGTCGCGCGACCGTCGCCATATGGGTTAACCGTCCCCGAACAATCCATTTCGACTGCCTTGACCATAGCGGCTGTGATCGCGCTGCGCTCGGGCGAACAATCGATGACCGACGGCGCCTTGAGGCGGCCATCCTGCCGGCACCCGATATTCACCGTCGGGATCCCAAACGACGGAGCCTCGTAAAGGCCGCTCGAAGAATTGCCGACAACCATGACGGCGTGCTTCAGGGCGGAGAAATAGAGCTCCTGCCCGAGCGAGTCGCGGGCAATGATCCGGTCCGAACGTTCTTCCGCTACCTCCAGGAGCCGGTTGAGTTCCGCTCCTCCCGAGTCCGCGTTGGCGTAGGTGACGAGCGCGGTCATGTCCGCGGGCAAATCCTCGAACGCGGCAAGCAGCTCCGCGAACTGTTCGGAGGGCGCCCCCTTGTCCGCTGTCGCGGGGTGGAATGTCGCGACGAGAAAACGCGCCCCGAGGGGGGCGCCGACCCGGCGTTCCACCTGCTCCCGCGGGAGCAGGTCGCGCGACAGGATCGCGTCGAGCGCCGGTGTTCCGGTGGTGAAGATCGTGTCCGGATGCTCACCCATCCGGATCAGGCGCTCCCGTGCGGGCTCGTTGGTCGTGAAATGGAGATGCGAGAATTTCGAGATCGCGTGGCGCAATCCATCGTCGAGCGATCCGGAGGTGACGTCCCCGCCGATCATATGCGCGATCGGAATATTGAGCAGATAGGCCGCCGACGCGGCGGCGAAGGTCTCGAAGCGGTCACCGAGCAGCAGCACCAGATCGGGACGCCGTCCGGCCCACGCGTCGGCAAATCCGGCAAGCGCCGCGCTGGTCGAATGCGCGACCTCGAGATCGCTGCCACCGGAAGCGTCGCAATCGATCTTTCCCGCAATCTCGAAACCCGCCGCCTCGACTTCGTCCACCGTATGCCCGAAGCGGGGCGAGAGATGCATGCCGGTCACATAGAGATCCAGCTCGAAGTCCGGCGCCGCGCGGAGCGCGTCGAGCACCGGTCTCTGGATTCCGAAATCAGCGCGGCTTCCGGTCACGCCGGCGATACGTTCCGCCATGACGCGCTACACTCTGCGGCCGAGTTTGGCGCTGCTCGGAAGATTGACGATCCGGTCCACCAGAGCTTCGGTCACGCCGAGTGGGCCCCGCGGGCAATCCCGGTTGAAGGGCAGCTCATGCATCGGTGTCCAGCACGGGCGGGCATGGATACCCTCGCCGTTCAGCCGCTCGAGCAGGCTGTCCCGCGCGGCGCGGTCGGGAACAAGAACCGCATTCAGCCAATAATTCCCGCGGCACCCGTCCGGCTCGCGGAAAAACTCCACTCCCGGAATGCCGGTCAGCGCCCGTTCGTACGCCTCGGCCAGCGCCCTTTTCTCCGCGAGGAACCGGTCCAGCATCTCGAACTGCGCACAGCCGAGCGCGGCATTCAGGTTGGGCAGCCGGTAATTGTAGGCCACCTCGTCGTGGTCGAAGGCCCAGCGATGCGGCAGTTTTGCCGTCGTCGTCAGATGCTTGAGGTGCTTCGCGAGAGCTTCGTCATCGGTGACGACGGCGCCGCCGCCGCCGGTCGTGATCGTCTTGTTGCCGTTGAAGCTGACCGCGGCGAGTTTGCCGAAACTCCCCATGGGACGACCGTTTCGGCTGGAACCGAGGCTCTCGGCCGCATCCTCGACAACAATGATATGCCAGCGCTCGGCTACCTCTGCGAGCCGCTCCATCCGGACCGGGTGACCGAAGACATGCATCGGCACGACGGCACTTATCCGGCGTCCGGTCAGACGGTTCCAGGCCGCGCCGTCCCGCAGTTCCGCGATCTCGCCGAGATAGGCGTCGAGCGCGTCCGGATCGAGACCGAGCGTCGCGTACTCGCTGTCGACGAAATGCGGCAGAGCGCCAGCATGATAGACCGCATTGGCCGACGCCACGAAGGTCAGGGCCTGCACCAGCACCTCGTCGTCCCGCGACACCCCGGCGGCGACCAAAGCGATATGCAGGGCCGCCGTCCCGCTGACGCAGGCAACGCCGAACCTCGTCCCGGACTTCTCCGCCACGAGCGTCTCGAACCTGTCGACATAGGAGCCGACCGAGGAGACCCAGCCGGTATCGATGCAATCGGCCAGATATTCCTTCTCGCGGCCGATGAATTCCGGCTCGTGCAGCGGCAGCGGGCGGCTCCCGGGCAGAACCGACGTCACGGCGGCGACAAGCGCGTCCTCATCGTAGCTGGTATTCTTCAATGCGGCCGTCATCACACCTGGTACCCTTCGGGATAGCGCGCGAGATTGGCGGGTTCGGTGAACCACTCGATAGTCCTCTCCAGCCCCTTGTCGAAGCCCTCGCGGCCACCATGCGCCGGCGCCCAGCCGAGAATGTCCTCCGCGACCTCCACACCCGCGAACAGACGCTCGACCTCGCTGGCCTCGGGCCGGAGACGTTCCTCGTCCGAGACGATCTCGACATTCCGCCCCATGACCCGGCCGATTGCCGCCGCCGTCTCGCCGACGGAGATCTCGAAGCCGCTGCCGATATTCGTGACCCGGCCGATCGCCCTGTCCGCCCGCATCGCCGCGACGAAACCGGCGGCCGTGTCGCGGACGAAGGTGAAATCGCGGGTCGGCGAGACCGCCCCGAGTCGGATCTCCTCCGCTCCCCGGGCGAGCTGGGTGATGATGGTCGGGATCACCGCGCGGGCCGACTGGCGCGGACCGTAGGTGTTGAAGGGCCGGAGCACCGCCACCGGCAGACCGAAGCTTTTCTCGTAGGACAGCGCCAGATGGTCCGCCGCCGCCTTCGAGGCCGCATAGGGGCTCTGCGGATTGACCGGATGCTCCTCGGTGATCGGCACGAACTGCGCGGTGCCGTAGATCTCGCTGGTCGAGGTGCACACCACCCGCCCCGTTTCCCAGAGCCGGGCGGCTTCCAGCACGTTCAGCGTACCGGTCACGTTCGTGTCTATGTAGCTTTCGGGCGCCCTGTAGGAGTAGGGAATCGCGATCAGGGCGGCAAGATGCAGGATCGCCGAGGTCCCTTTGGCGGCGCCGACGACGCAGCTGCGGTCGCGGATGTCGCCGAGAACGATCTCCAGCCCGCCGCGCAACTCCCTGGGGATCGTCTCCAGCCAGCCGGTGGAACCGAAGGAATTGTAGAGCGCGAGCGCCCGGACCTCGCGGCCCTCTTCCAGCAGAGTTTCAACCAGATGCGAGCCGATGAAACCATCGGCGCCGGTCACCAGAACCGGACCCGTCATACCTGTCCCCGAAATAGAATGCGCGAGCGCAATCGTCCGTCATGATGTGCGGGCGCACGATACCCCAAGCGGGGTAGCGAGTGAAAGCGGAACGCAAAGGTTTCGCTTAAGAGCTCCGGGCTCCCGGAAATCGCCTGGATGAGGACCGATGCACCAGACTTCCCTTCAGCGCCTTCTTGACCGGCGCAGGGATCATCGCGCGCAGCCATCCCGGCACGCGCATCGGAATCACCAGGGAGAAACGGTCCGGGTCGGAGGCTGTTCCCTCGGCCAATGCGGGTGCCGGTACGTCCAGAGGAACCGTCGCCGCCCGCTCTTTCGCGGACGCGGAGGATTTGCGCAGCGTGACGAAAAACTCGATCTCGCCGAATGCCGTGGGTTCAAGCGCCGCGATCTCGTAGGGAAGCAGGTCCAAGGCAATGATCTGGCGAAACACATCGGCGAAGTCGTTCGCGGAGAAAACCGAGCAATGGACGTCCGGCGCCACATTGTCGCTCAGCCGCAACCGCGCGAGGTTCAGCGCCTGCTCCGGCGTATGGCCGGGTGAGGGAACACGCTGCAGGAGCTCGCCTTTCCACACCGTCATCGGATCCACGACCGCGACATTCGCGACGTAATCGAAGATCTGCCCGGGTGTCGCCATCTCACGGTGCTGCAGAAACGCATCGATCAGATCGCCGGCATTCGAAGGCCGCCGGTAATGATCGAAGGTGAACAGCCGGTCCGGCACCACGAGCGAAACCAGCCCCCCGTCGGTCAAACCCTCGGCCAGGTCGCACAACCAGCCGACCGGGTCGGGAATATGCTCGATGACGTGGCTGGCGATCACATAATCGACGGGTCCGCGATCCCCGAGGATCTCGGCGAACTTGCGCCCGTCCGCAACGAGATCGACATCGACGAGCTTCTCGACGGAGACCAGGCCCTGAACGGCATGCTCGGCATATTTCCGCTTCAGATTCTCGGTATCGAGATGGTCCATGTAGAGCACGTTCCCCTCGGACCGCGACACGATCGGGCGATCCAGGGGACCGATTTCGACACCGGTCTGGTTTCTGACATCCAGGCAGCGCAGGACTTTCTCTTTGCGGCTCTGAACCGCGGGCGATGCGTTCACGTCCACCTCTGCTCCTCTTGCCCGGGGAAGTTTCGTGCGCGAGAGTCTGCCATCTTCGAACCGCCCGTCAATGCGGGAAATCCGGCAAATTCACCTGCTCGGAAGCGGTCAGGCCGAAACGATGTGCGGGCCGGCATGGCCGCGCGCGCGCAGCGCGTTCCGGGTGTCGACAACGAGGCGGGCCCGTTCCGCGAGAAGACCGTAATCCACATCGTCGTGATCGGTGACGATCAGCACCGCGTCCGCCGCCGCGACACGCTCGGCCGTCAGCGCGATGCTGGCGCGCCCTGCGAGATGGCCGAACTCGCGGCTCGGCAGGATCTCCGGAATCCAGGGATCGTGGAAGGAGACCGCCGCCCCCGCCGCATCCAGTTTCTCGAGGATGGTCAGAGCCGGGCTCTCGCGCTGGTCGGCGACGTTCTTCTTGTAGGCCATGCCGATCAGCAGGATACCGGCGCCGCGCAGCCCCTTGCCCGATTGCAGATCGACCGCCTCGCGCAGCCGGTCGATGACGTAGTCCGGCATCGCCCGGTTGATCTCGCCGGCGAGTTCGATGAAACGGGTCGTCTGGCCGACGCTGCGCGCCTTCCAGGCGAGATAGAAGGGATCGATCGGGATGCAGTGCCCGCCGAGCCCGGGGCCGGGATAGAACGGCATGTAGCCGAACGGCTTGGTCGAGGCCGCCTCGATCACCTCCCAGACATCGATGCCCATGGCGCCGTAGATCAGCTTCAGCTCGTTCACCAGGGCGATATTGACCGCGCGGAACACGTTCTCGGTGATCTTCACCGCCTCCGCCGTCGACGCGGAGGAGACCGGTACCACCTTCTCCAGCACCGCGCCGTAGAGCGCTTCGGCTGCCTTTCCGGAGGCGTCGTCCATGCCGCCGACCACCTTAGGGATCCGGCCGATGGAATAATGCGCGTTGCCAGGATCCTCGCGTTCCGGCGCGAAGGCGAGGAAAAGATCCTCGCCGAGCTTGCGTCCCGCGCCTTCGAGGATCGGCAGCAGAACCTCCTCGGTGGTACCGGGATAGGTCGTCGATTCCAGAACCACGAGGGCGCCCGGCTTCAGCACCGGCGCCAGTGCGGCGGCGGTGTCGCGGACATAGCGGAGATCCGGGTCGCGCTCCGGCGTCAGCGGCGTCGGCACGCAGATCAGCACCGCGTCCGCGTCGCCGAGATCGGCGATCGCGCTGGTCGGCCGGAAGCGGCCGGAAGCGATCTCTGCGCCGATGCCGTCGACCGGGATATGCGGCAGGTAGGAGCGCTCGGCCTTCAGCATCTCCACCTTGGCGCCGTCGATATCGTAGCCGGTGACCGGGAAGCCCGACCGGAGACAGGCCAGGGCCAAGGGCAGGCCGACATAGCCGAGGCCGATCACGCCGACCCGCGCCTCTTTCGCCGCCACCTTGTCGAGGAATGCTTGCACGCTCATGGGCACTGTCCGTAGCCTGAAGCCGGATTGCACGCAAGCACGGGAGAAAGAGAATGGCCGGCCTCAGCGACGCGCAAAAGGACGCCTTCTGGCGCGACGGCTTCCTTACCATCGAGAACGCGGTCTCTCCCGACCTGCTCGGGCGGCTGCGAGACACCTTCGACGGCTGGGTCGAGGAGAGCCGGGAGCACGAAACGCCCTATGGCGAGACCATCAACAACAAGCCGCGCTTCGATCTGGAGCCGGGCCATACGGCGGAAAAGCCGGGCCTCCGGCGGGTCAATGCACCGGTAGAGGTCTCGGAGGCTTATTATGAGGCGATGGCCTCCAGCCGCATGACCGACTGCGTCGCCGACCTGATCGGACCGAACGTGAAATTCCACCATTCCAAGATCAACTCCAAGCTGCCCGGCGGCGCCACCCAGGTGAAATGGCACCAGGATTTCCCCTTCACCCCGCACACCAACGACGACGTGATCACCGCGCTGCTCATGGTCGACGAGGTGACGGAGGAGAACGGCCCGCTCGAGGTGCTGGCCGGCTCGCACCGGGGCGAGATCCACGGGCTCTGGCACGAGGGGGTGTTCACCGGCGCGATCGACGACGATGTGGCGGCGGAGTGCCAGAAAAAGGCGGCGCTCTGCACCGGCCCGGCGGGCTCGGTCTGCCTGATGCATACCCGCCTGCTGCACGGCTCCGCCCCGAACCTCTCATCGAAGCCGCGGACACTCTTCATCTCGGTCTATTCGGCGGAGGACGCGGTCCCGGTCTCGCCGAGCCCGATGCCGAACAAATTCGAAGGCACCATCGTGCGCGGCGTGAGGACCGGCCGGGTGCGGTCGATCCCCTACGAGATCACCCTGCCGCAGCTGCCCTCGACGGCGTCCTTCTTCGACCAGCAGGCGAAGCACAAGGCGTGACCGGGGCCACCGCGAACCGAGAGCGCGAAACCGGAACACCTTCGCTGTTAACCGCGCCACCATGCCGGAATGTTCAGGCGAGCATCCTCGGTGGCCTGCCGGCCAGGATCTCCAACGGATAGCAAAAACATGAGCGATACCGACACCTCCGATAGAGATGTTCAGAAGAACAAACACGCCCTGGGCCTGAAACAGTCCGACTGGGACGAGATTTTCAAATACTTGCGGCGGCGTCCCCAGACCCTGTTTTTCTCGCGCGACCTGAGGGTCTATATCGCGAAAAAGCGGGCCGAAATGTTCGCAAATTTCCAGCGAACGGCGGGCAATCCGAGCGACAAGGCGATCGACATAACAATCCCGCACAACAAACGGATGATGGACAATTTCGTCGAGTCCCATGTCGAACGCCTCATTCGCCCGCTTTCCGTGATCGATCCGGTCTATGAAAAAGCTTCCGAGATGCGCGTTCTTTCAATCGGCCCGCGCAACGAGATGGAAATCTTCAATCTGATCGCCCACGGCTTTCATCCGGAGAATATTTCCGCCATCGACCAGGTCTCGAACTCCCCCCTGATCGATATCGGGGACATGCATGCGATCCCGCACCCGGACGACAGTTTCGACGTGATGATCAACGGCTGGGCCCTGCCCTACAGCACCGATCATCAGACCGCGGTCGACGAGATGTGCAGAGTGCTGAAACCCGGCGGCCTCTTCTGCATCGGCTTCACCCGCATTCCTCCGGGAACGGACGAGTTCAGGCGCGCGGAAGCCGATGGCGGCATCAACAATACGCACTCGGATGACATTCTGGGGCTTATCGGCGAGGAGCGGATTGACGAGGTCGCGTTCCGACATGATCCTCTTGATAAGTCGCGCAAGGGCGTCATTCTGCTGATCGTACGCCTGAAGTAGATCGCGCCTGAATGCCCGGAAAAATCGAGGCCTCTAGTGAATGACCTGATCGATAAAACGACGCCGATAGCCAGATTTTTCCAGTACGACAATCTGGACTGGTACCGCAGGTTTCTTCTCTCTTTGCGCTACAATATCAATCCGCGGGACTACAACAATTTCGCCGACATCATCGCGAAGTCGATGAACCAGATTCATGGCTTCGGCGCGCCGTCGTACGACGGCGACGACATGGCGACACTCGACGACTGGGCGCGCGGCATACGTCAGGAAGGCTATGTCGAACTCGGACAGATGATCGACCAGAAGTCGATCGACGAAATTCTCGCATACCTCAAGGGGCGGAAAACCACCTATCTCTGGGACAAGTCCCTCCCGCCGTTCCTGCCAGACGAGGCGCCCGAGCAGGTCAGCGTCGCGAGCTATGACCAGACCACGATCGCGATGGCGCCGCATCTGGTCCGGCTCGCCAACCATCCGAGGATCATTTCGGTGCTTCACCGCTATCTCGGAATGTATCCGTCTCTCATGTCGCTCGAGGCCTTCTGGTCGTTTCCGCGGGACCAGGCCGAGCATGCCCAGCTCTTTCATGTCGACCAGCACTGCTACCGCTTCTGCAAGCTGTTCCTCTATCTGACGGATGTGGACGAGGAATCCGGCCCGCATGTCTATGTCAGCGGCAGCGGCGACTACGCCGCGCACGGCAGGCTCCTCAAGGAGAAGTCCGGCGGCGATCCGGCGCTGCTCGCCAAATACCAGGAGTTGCTCAGAAAACAGCGCAAGACGGATGCGGAGGTCGAGGAACTCTTCGGCAAGGACCGGATCGTCACCAAGACCGGCAAGGCCGGCACGGTCCTGTTGGGAAACACCGGGAGCCTGCACAAGGGCCAGCTGCCGAAATCGAAGAAGAGGCTGATTTTCTCAGCGCTCTACACGATGCTGCCGACCATCAAGGACGAGGTGTCGATCACGCCCCTGGCCCACCTCCGGGACGAGATCAACGCGGCCTATCCCGGCGCCTACAGCAACGACCAGATCGCGTATCTGAACCGGCTGGTCGCCGTCTAGTTTGCCGGCAAAACGGGAGCCGGGACGGGAAACCGCCCTCAGATCCCCGTCGCGCCTTCCCGGATGAACGTCCCCTCGTTGAGGTCCCGCATCGCCTGCATCAGCTCCTCGCGGGTGTTCATCACGATCGGCCCGTGCCAGGCGACCGGCTCCTTGATCGGCTTGCCGGCGACCAGCAGGAAGCGCACGCCCTCCGGCCCGGCCGTCACGGTGATCTCGTCGCCCGTATCGAAGCGCACCAGCGTCCGGTTGCCGGTCATGTCGCGGAGGTTCAGCTCCTCGCCCTGGAACTCCTTCTCCACCAGCACACCAACCGGATCGGAGGCGTCGCGGAAGCGGCCCGCGCCGGCGAAAACATAGGCGAAGGCGTTCATGTGGGTATCGACCGGCAGCCTTTTCGTCGTGTTCGGCGGCACCGAGATGTCGAGATAGAGCGGGTTCGCCGCGATGCCGTCGACCGGGCCGCGCTTGCCCCAGAATTCGCCGGTGACGATCTTCACCTTCGTGCCGTCGTCGTCGGTGATCTCTGGAATATCGGCGCCGGAAATGTCCTGGTAGCGCGGCGTCGTCATCTTTTCCGAGGAGGGCAGGTTGGCCCAGAGCTGGAAGCCGTGCATCTGCCCGGCCGCGTTCCCGCGCGGCATCTCCTGGTGCATGATCCCGGAGCCCGCCGTCATCCACTGCACCGAGCCCGCGCCGAGCACGCCGTGGTTGCCGAGCGAATCCCCGTGCTCGACCTCGCCCGCCAGCACATAGGTGATGGTCTCGATGCCGCGATGCGGATGCCAGGGGAAGCCGGCCTTGTACTTCGCCGGATCGTCGTTGCGGAAATCGTCCATCATCAGGAACGGGTCCGACTCGGTCGGATCGCCGAAGCCGAACACCCGGTGCAGATGCACCCCCGCCCCTTCCATCGTCGGACGGGCAACGGACTCGGATTTCACGGCACGGATCGACATGGCTTGTCTCCAGGTCTCAAGGTGCGGCGGGATGACCGCACGGGATGAGAGATGGGGCGATCATAGCGCATTTGGAGAGGGAGATTGTTCGTGGATGCGGACAATCTGTTTGCGGGCCCACCTTAAAGCCCCATTCTGCCAACAAAAACCCGCCAGTGCATCTTTGGCTATTTCTGGCTATCATTTACCCATGCAGCGCATACTTTGGTTTGTCCTAGCGACATTCATCGTTGAGTTCTTTGTAGCTCCTTTGGGAAGCCGCTCTTTTGAGAAATGGTTCCCCAATCTTGGAGATCCTTCGTCTTTCATCCCTGACCTTCCTTGGTATCAAGCCGGATATTGGACGGTGCTTGCGCTTGGCGTTTTGACTGGCGCAACTGTCGCACATTGGAAACCTCACTGGTTTGGGTGGCCTAAGAAAAAACCAGTGCGTCCTGACACTCGGCTTCGTTTACGATTAGACCCCAGTGGAAATGGACAGTATGTCGAAGTATCCGGATCAAACATAGAAAGTTGGCAACAAGCAATTACACGCATGGAGTCACAAAACCAAAATGAACCCAATGGAGTAGTATTCCACAATGATAACTTAGCAATTACCTTTACAATACCGATAGAATACGAGAGACCAATTATCGAAACTTACGGACACCAAATCACTGGATACAATTTCTACCCCCTCGGAAGAACTGGTGTTTTTTTCCAATTTCTCGGCGCCTTGCAACCTCCAGCAATAGAAATTTGGTTTCCTCCATTTGGCTACTACCAGAGTCGAGGCGCAAGCGAAGACCAGCGCTCGCCACCTCAAATGTCCCAAGTGGCCTCAGACCAGCCTCCTGTTGGATCGCAATGAGGAATATGAAGCCGCAATCTCCCTTCCCTCCCCTGCCCCACCTGCGCTAAACCATCACCCAGTTTTTTCGGCGGGATTCCGCCGCGTGTCGCACTGCCAACCGGGACCCATTCCACGTGCAGGACTTTCTCGACAACGACCCGAACATCACGACCTCGAAATACGCCGCGATCCTCGGGCTGACGCCGTCCAGGGGCGCGCGCTCGCCGCTGCTCTGGAACGCCGCCTTCAAGGCCGGCGGGATCGACGCGGCGATGGTGCCGATGGACGTGACGCCGGACCACCTCGCGGGGCTCGTCGCCGCGCTGAAGGCCGACAGGCGCTATATCGGCGGTGCGGTCGCGGTACCGCACAAGCAGGCGATCGCGGCCCTGCTCGACCGGCTGGAGCCGGAGGCCGAAAGGATCGGCGCGGTGAACACGATCTACCGTGACGGCGACGATCTCGTCGGCGCCAACACGGACGGCGCGGGCGCGCTCTCGCAGATCGCGGACGCGCTGCCGGATCTCGCCTCCCGCAAGGCGGTGCTGATCGGGCTCGGCGGCGCCGGGATCGCGGTCGCGGCCTATCTCGCCGGCGCGGTGAAGGAACTGGTCGTCGCCAACCGCACCGAAGCCAAGGCGAAGGAAGCGGCGATCCGGCTCGGCGAGAAAGTCTCCTCCGTACCCCTGCCGCTGACGGCGGAGTTGCTCTCGGAGTGCAGCCTGCTGGTGAACTGCACCACGGCGGGTTACCAGGACGGCCCGACCGGCACACCGCTCGGCGACGAGGCCGACGCGCTGCTGGCGGCGCTGCCGTCGGACGCGCTGGTCTATGACATCATCTACCAGCCGCTGGAAACCGAGCTGCTCTCCCGTGCTGCGGCGCGCGGGCTGAAGACGCGGAACGGGCTCGGCATGAATCTCGACCAGGCGGTGATCGCCTTCCGACTAGCCAACCCGGGCGCGCTGACCATCGACCGGGTCCGCGACGCCATGCGGAACGCGGGGTAAGTGGCGCGATGAAGATCCGGCCTCTCGGCGAACACGAACATCCCTTCGAGCACGGCGTGATCCTGCTCGGCGACCATGCGGACACGGTGGAAGCAGAAGCCTGGCCGATCCATCTCGACGCCATCCGGCACGAGGAGCTGGAACAGGTCGCGGGCGATTTCGACATCGTCATTCCAGCCGACCACCTGACCAAGGCCCCGCTGCTGAAGGCGGGCACGCGGGCGGCCTATCTGGTGCACGATCTCGACGCGCTGGAGCGGCTCCGGGTGCTGGAGGAGGCGGGCGACCTCAAGGGCCCGATCCTCTTCGCGCCGACGCCGGTCGCGCGGCTTGAGCTGCACCGCCTCGCCCGGCCGACCCTGAAGGCGGCGCGGCCGATCCCGCTCGGCAAGGTGCTCGAGGCGGCCGATATCGCCGAGGAGAAGGGCGGGCCGGGTATCTGCGCCAGCCTCAGGGAAACGATCCTCGGCAAGAAGGCGCTCTACGATCTCGGCGAGGGCGCGGCCCTCGATTTCGGGGTCGTGGACGAGGACGATTGGAGGAAGTCATGATCAGCGTCGTGCTCCGGGCCAAGAACGAGGCCGCCTGGATCGGCCGCTGCCTGACCGCGCTGAAGCACCAGCGGGTGAAGGATATCGACGTCATCCTGGTCGACAACGACTCGACCGACGACACGCTGCCGATCGCCGAGGCCTACGGCGTGAACATCAAATATATCAGCCGCGAGGAGTTCTCCTACGGGCGGGCGCTGAATATCGGCATCGCGGCGGCGAAATACGACACGGTCGCGCTGATCTCCTCGCACTGCGTGCCAGTGGACGAGCTCTGGGCCGACTATTTGCTCGCCCATCTCGGGCCGAACGGCGATCCGAAGCTCTGCGGCATCTACGGCCGCCAGGAGCCGCTGCCGGATACCAGCGCGGTCGACCGCCGCGACCTCTGGACCACCTTCCGCGACGAGCGGGTGCGCCAGCGCCGGGACTACTTTTTCCACAACGCCAATTCGGGCATCCGCAAGTCGATCTGGGACGAGCATCCGTTCGACGAGGAGATCCGCGGCGTCGAGGACCGGGAATGGGGCAAGCGCATGATCGCGCTCGGCCACGAGATCCTCTACGAGCCGGGGCTCCGAGTCTATCACCATCACGGCATCCACCAGGGCCGCGACGAGGGCCGCGCCAAGCGCGTCGCCGAGGTCATCGACTATATCCGGACGAGTGCGCCATGAGTGACACGCTGATCATCATCCCGGTCTATTCCGGCGCGAGTTCCACGCCGCGGATCGTGAAACCGCTCGACGGCACCTCGAGCCTGGCGCGCACCATCGAGGCCGCGCTCGAGGATCTGCCGGACGCGCGCATCGTGCTGACCGCGGACGACAACGCGGTGAAGGCCGAGGCGGCACCCTATGCGGACCGCATCACCATCCACGACCGCACGGCCGAATCCTACACCGACGCCCTGGTCGACGTGCTCGACGCCTTCCCGGCGGACGAGATCGTGGTTATCGAGCCGACCCATCCCTTCCGCCCGCGCGGCCTGATCCGGCGCACGGCGGAGAACCTCGCCGCGCGCGAGCATCTCGACAGCGTGGTCTGCGTCCGCCAGTTCGACGCCAGCCTCTGGCGCCTCGATCCGGACAAGACGATCCAGGCCCTCGGCCCCGGCGGCGACCGCCGCAGCTCGACCTATTTCCAGGAGGTCGTCGGCCTCGCGCTCGCCACCCGTCCGGAGCTGATCCGCGAAGGCCGCCGGCTCGGCGACGCGGTCGGCTTCGAGGTGGTCGACCAGTTCTGGGCCCTTGTCGATATCCGCGACGACATGAGCCTCGCCATGGCCGAGATGGTCGCGGACCGTTTCACCGAGTTCAGGAATTCCATCGCATGAGCAAGTCTGACCGCGTCCTCGCCATCCTGCCCGCCCGCGGCGGCTCCAAGGGCCTGCCGGGCAAGAACGTGAAGCCGATCGGCGGCAAGCCGCTGATCGCCCATTCCGTCGAGCACGCGCTCGCCTCCGGGGCCTGCGACCGGGTGCTGGTAACCACCGACAGCGAGGAGATCCGGGACGCGGCCGTCGCCGCGGGCGCCTGGTGCCCGTTCCTGCGCGAGGGAACGCTCGCCGAGGACCTGACCCCGACCGAGCCGGTGCTGAAGGACGCGCTGGAGCGCGCCGAGGCGCTCGACGGCCCGTTCGGCATCGTCGTCTTCCTGCAGCCGACCGACATCTTCCGCAAGCCGGAATGGATCGCCGAATGCGTGACGCGGCTTAAGGCGGACGACAGCCTCGAGACCGTCTTCGTCGCCAACAAGACGCACAAGAATTTCTGGTCCCGCAACGAGGCCGGCGAATGGGAGCGGGTGTTCGACTGGATGGCGATCTACGGACCGCGCCAGACCCGCAAGCCCCTGTTCCGCGAGGATACAGGTCTCGCCTCCGCGATCCGCGCAGACCTGATCCGCGCCGGCAAGCGCACCGGCATGAAGGTCGACATCCTGGAGATCGACGATTTCGCCTCCGGCATCGACATCCACGACGCTTTCGACCTCTACATGGCGGAGAAGGCGCTGGAATATTTCGCGAAGCAGGGCGGGCGCTGAACCGCCCTTTACGACCTGTCCTTCCTGAGAGGACCGGCCTCCTCTACGATGCGGTCATGGCTGAGGATCCCGGGACCGAGGTGGATATCCTGCACGACGCCGTCGGCTCCGGCGACTGGGAAGCCGCGCTCCCGATCCTGCAGCGCAAGGCACTCGATGCGGCCGGCGACTCCCTGCACTGGTCGAACCTCGCCACCGTGCAGCGCGCGGCCGGTCAGGACCCCTCCACCGCCCTCAGGCGGGCCATCACGCTCGATCCAGATGTCCCGGGCTATCTCAACGATCTGGGTGCGGGCGAAAGCGACCCAACGCCGGCCCCGGAGCGCCTGCTTGTACTCGACCCGCTGCACATCCCGGCCGCGCTGATGAGCGCCCTCAGGGCCTTGGGCAACGACAGGCGGAAACGCGGGTTCCGGATCCTGCGGCGGCTCCGGATTTCGGACCCGGGGAATCTCGATGCGACCTTTATTCTCGGCCAGTTCCTCGATCTGGCCGGACGCGCCGGGGAAGCCGTCCGGCTTTACCGGGCAACCCTGTGCATCGCCCCGGAAGACCCGATGGGGGTGCGCCGAGATCTGGCGCGCCACGGCGTCGCGCCGGTGCGCCAGGCCTACAGCAGCACCTATGTCAAAAGGGTGTTCGACGGCTATGCGAAGAGTTTCGACGCTCACCTGACCGGGCGGCTCAAATACTCGGGCCCCGAGACGCTTCGGCTTCTCGGCCTTGCCTCCGGGATCCTCTCGGAAAAGCGCAAGGCCGCGTGTGCCCTCGATCTGGGCTGCGGAACCGGCCTTACCGGCGCCGCAATCCGCCCCTATTGCGCGGAAATGACCGGGATCGACATTTCTTCCGAGATGCTGCGCGTCGCCGAGGAGAAGAGGATCTATCATCGGCTCTTGGCGGGCGACGCCGTCTCAGTGCTGGAGCGGGAAGACGCGCTCTACGATGTCGCGATCGCAGCCGACGTCAGCTCTTACATCGGCGACCTGGAGCCGTTTTTCCGTGCCGTGAGCGCCAGGCTGCAGCCCGGCGGGGGACTTCTGATGACGGCGCATGAACCAACCGGAGCGGATGAAGACGGGATCGGCATCGGCCTCGACGGCGCCCACAGCCACAGCCTTGACTATCTCCAACAGGCCGCCCGGGCAGCGGGACTAACTCTTCTTGAAGCCCGTCGCGGCTCAATGCGCGAGGAGGGCGGAGTGCCCCTTGCCACCCTCTTCCTTGCATTCGCGAAACCCGTCTGAAACCGCACCGGTTCGGCTTTCGCAAGGTGGAGCCGCTCCCGAAAGCGCAAAATCGAGAACGGGACTTTCTCAGATAAGCTCACCCTGGAGACTGTCGAAGCGGTTCTTCAGCTTGTGCTCGGTACGCGTTTTCATCATTCCGGCCACTGCCAGATCGCGCAGCGCGTCCACATCCGCCAGGGAATCCTCGATGTATTCCTTGAGATGCGTCAGATCGAACGGATTGAAGGTCAGAACCTCTTTGCCAGTCTCGAAATTGTTCTCGATAAACCGGTTGCGCTCCGTGAGAGCCGCACTCCCCCGGTTCTGGGCATTGAAAAAGCGCTCCGTCACTCCGTTGGTATAGTTCGGAAGGTGGTTGAACGTCATTTTCGCAAGGCACATCGTAAAGAGCCCGGTGCCGAAACCCGGGTTGAGGTTGGAATATGTAACCGGCCGCTCGATGATCCTCTCGATCAGCTCCTTTTGCGGCGAGACAACGGTCAGTTTGTCGAACCCCTTCAGAGCCTTGAACATACGGAGCCGGTTTTCGGCGCGATAAAGATTGTCGATCCAGCAAAGGATCCGCCGCAATGCTGGCTTGTCGGAACCGGATATGTCGATTCCGAGGTCCCGTTCCGTATCGAACGCCAATTGCGTAAGGGACTTCCGCTCCCCGCTTCGCAAGCGCTCCGACACGGCGGCGGCAAACTTGCGATAGGGCGGCTGCAGCGCGTTCAATCTCTCACTGGAGGGCTTCATTTTCTCCAGGTCGATGCTGCCGACAAAGAGCAACTCGACCGGGCGCTTCCGGAATGTCCGGGAAACAAAATCCTCGTCGGCAACCATCGGTCCGAGGTCCGTGGCCCAATGCGGAAAATGACGCGCCGTATTCGTCGATCCGAACCAGTAGGGAATATCATCGATCGCATCGCCATCGGCGCACAGCCAGAATTGCCTCTCCGAATTGCCCAGCACGCGAGAGTGATGGATCTGAAACGGATTGTCCTGATGCCAGCTCAGCGCGTTGAAGTGCTTTGGCAGACCGAGGGACTCCGCCGAGTTGTTCATCAGAAAACAGATATCCTCAGCGGAAATGTCCTCGTAAACATACTCCACAAAACTGTCGAATGGCCCGTTGACAACGCTCCACCGGCGCGCGCTCAGCTCGTTTACGATGTCCTGCGATGCAAAATAGGTAAATTCATTCGTGCGATTGATAATGTTGACGAACGCTCTTCTTCTCAAATCTTCAAACTCCCAGACTAGGTGCGATATTTACCATTCTTATTATTGAAGACACCGAAATACCCGACACCAACGTTAAGACAACCGTCCATCAACCCGATCGGAGCGAACCAGCCCAGACTATAGCGATCGAATTTCTTCGCCGCAGCGCCGAAGATCGCAATCGCCGCAGCATTGTGAAGCCCGCGCCGAAATTGCCGACTCCACAAATCTGCGACATTGCAGAGTTTGTCCCCGTCGCGCTGGCCCATGCTAATCATACTGGCACCGCATGGCATGCCGAGGGGGACCGGCCTATGGAGCTCAAGTTTGATTCACGCACGGACATTATCGAGGTCTTTCCAACCCGCCTTTTCATGTTCTCGATCCATGGCGCGGAGCCGCTCAACGAAGCGCTGAAAGCCGCCGCCCTGACCCGCGAGTCCTCCGGCGAACCCGGCGCGGCAGGCGTCATCGGCGGCTGGAGATCGAGCGGTAACCTTTTCAACTGGGCGGATCACGGCATTGACACGATCCGGCAGACCGCGACCGGCGCCCTGCAAGCGGTCATTCCGCAGATCGCAGGCGGTGCAAGCAGCTTCGAGACCGAGTTGTCCGGATACGTCAGCGTTCTACGCTATGGCGGCTACGAGAAGCGTCATCTTTCGCCAGGCCACCATCTGACAATGATCTACAGCATCGATGCCGGCGACGCGCCGAACGAGGACGCGCCGGAGAGCGGCACCATCGAGATCGACGATCCGCGCGCCCAGGCGGAACTTGCCGGCCTGCCGATCGATACGGTGGGGCGTTCCGTGATGATCACCCCCAAGAGCGGTCAGCTGATCGTATTGCCTAGCTGGCTGCATATACGCACCAATCCTTATTTCGGGGACGGGGAGCGCGTCACGCTGACGCTTACGGCAACGGTAACCAATTTGGAAAGAATCGGCACCACTCGTTAAGCCTGGCATCGGCTTACCGCCATCAAGACGCTAACATCCGGCCAAACAGGTGCGTATTCGTGCGTCAACAATGCCGATTTCATGAAGGATCCGGATCCTTGAATCACCTCGACCAGAAAGACGGACTGCATCTTGGCTGCGGAAGCCAAATTCTCGATGATATGATCAACTTGGACATCGTTGCCGGCGACGGGGTTGATCTCGCGTTTGACTTGGATGCGGTGGCCTCCAACCCGCTGCCATTCGCGGATAACCGTTTCTCGAAATTTCTGATGCATCACACCCTCGAGCACTTGCAGAAACCGCTCGACGTCATGCAGGAGCTCTATCGGGTCGCCAAACCGGGGGCCGTGTTTCAGATCGCCATCCCGCACGGGTTTCATGAGGACGCATGGGTCGATCCGACGCACACACGGCCGTACTTCCCGAAAACGTTTCAGTATTTCGGGCAGCCGAAATACTACGGCATGGACTACGGCTATACCGGCGACTGGGACTTGACACGGTGCGAGCTCCGCATCGAGCGGCACGTTGTGCAAGGGAAAACGAAGAACGAAGTCATGATGATGGTCAGAACGTGCAACAGCATCGTGAAGGAGCTTTATGTGGAGCTCACCGCGATCAAGCCCGCGAGACCGAGAGAACGCTCCCTGCTGAAGCCCCCCGCTGAAACACTGGTGATTATCTGAAGATTTCCGGGCGGCCCGGCACTTCAGGGCCCGCCCCTGTCCTCTGACGATGTTCAGACGGAAATATTGACCAGCGAGCCGCGTTCGAGCTGCTCGGCGAGTGCGACGCGTTCCGCCGATTCCGCATCGAACAGGGCCTGACGCCTCTGATCAGCCGTATCGGAAGCGGCATCCACGGCGCTTCTCGCGTCGCGCAGGTCGGCCTCGCGCTGGGCGACGACCCGCTCGGCCGCCTGAAGCGCGGACTGCGCCTGCGAGACAGCCGCACTCTGCTGACTGGAACTGCCGATTACGGAACTGGCCGCGACGGCGGGACTTTCGGCGGCGGATACGGGCTGCGGGGTGGTGGTCGTCGGGGAGCCCCCGGAAGCCGCCGGTTGCGCCGCTCCGACAAGGTTGAGCGCACTCAGTTGCTGGGATACCGAAGTCGTTGATGCAATCGCCATCTGGTGACTTTCGATTCTCGTCCGTTCAGGTCCAATCGACTCATTTTTTCGCAGGCAATGTAACCGATATTGTCCTCCGGAGTCGATTCCGGCTCCGACGGTCCTTGACTCGAAAGCCGCCCCATCAGACAAGAGTCCCGCAGACGGTTCCCCTCGGGGATCAAAAGGGAACGTGGAGGTCCGGTCAATCTGGCCGGTCCAAGCCGCGGCTGCCCCCGCAACTGTAGCCGGCGAGCGCTTCGACCGGAGGCCACTGGAGGCAGGGAACTGCCGCCGGGAAGGCGGATGGAGCGCGAAGACCCGGCGAGCCAGGAGACCTGCCGTCAGCATCGTCGCCCGCTTCGGTCCGGGGTGTGTCCGGGGCACGGTCTTCCGTTCGGTGACGAGACGTGACATCACCGGCCTTTGGAAGGCCCGAGGAGGCAGACATGAGTGAGAAGATCCCCGCCACCGTCATCACCGGATTTCTCGGTGCCGGCAAGACCAGCATGATCCGGCACCTGGTGGAGAACAATGGCGGCCGCCGCTTCGCCTTCATCATCAACGAATTCGGCGATCTCGGCGTCGACCGCGAGCTGCTGACCGGCTGCGGCATCGAGGGCTGCAGCGACGAGGACGTGATCGAGCTCGCCAACGGCTGCATCTGCTGCACGGTCGCGGACGATTTCCTGCCGACCATCGAGGCGATCCTCGCCCGCCCGGACAAGCCCGACCACATCATCATCGAGACCTCCGGCCTCGCCCTGCCGAAGCCGCTGGTCAAGGCCTTCGCCTGGCCGGAAGTGCGCACCCGCACCACCGTCGACGGTGTCATCGCGGTGATCGACGCCGCCGCCGTCTCCGAGGGCCGTTTCGCCGACGATCACGACGCGGTGCAGGGCCAGCGCGAGGCCGACGAGTCGCTCGACCATGAGAGTCCGCTGGAGGAGCTGTTCGAGGAACAGCTGCAGTGCGCCGACATGGTGGTGCTGAACAAGACCGACCTGCTCGACGAGACCAGTCTCTCGAAAGTGCGGGAGACCGTCCTTCCCTATCTCCGGGGCGGCGTGAAGACCGTCGCCAGCGCACACGGCCAGCTCGGCGCGGAAATCCTGCTCGGCCTCGGCGCCGCGGCGGAGGACGATCTCGACAGCCGGCCCTCGCACCATGACGACGGCCACGAGCACGACCATGACGATTTCGACAGCTTCGTGCTGCCGCTCGCGTCCGTCGAGGACGTCGAGGCGCTGGAGGAGCGCATCGTCGCCGCCGTGCGCGACCACGACATCCTCCGCGTGAAGGGCTTCCTTGACATCCCGGGCAAGCCGATGCGCCAGGTGATCCAAGGTGTCGGCCCGCGCATCCAGCGCTATTTCGACCGCGACTGGAAGGGCGGGGAGACGCGGGAATCCCGCCTCGTCGTGATCGGCCATCACGGGCTCGACCGCGCCGCCATCGCCGCCGCCATCGCCGGGTAACAGACCCGGCCTCTCCTCAGCGGAGGCCCCATGCATCTTCTGGCGGCAACACCCGGCACGGTCACCGACGGCAGCGAGGCGGTCGATCTCGGCCAGACGCCGGGCGACATCCTGATCCTGAGCGCGGCGGACACCGAACTCTCCTGCCTCGCCCAGGGCTATGCGCAGGTGACGGCCGGCCATGACGGCCCGTTCCCGAGCCTGCGTCTCGCCAATCTCATGCAACTCGGCCACAACCTCTCCGTCGATCTCTATGTCGAGGAGATGGTTGCGCACGCCAAACTCGTCGTCGCGCGGGTGATCGGCGGCACCGGCTACTGGCCCTACGGCGTCGAGCAGCTCTCGGCCTTCTGCCGCCGCAAGAAGATCCCGCTCGCCTTCCTGCCCGGAGACGACCAGCCGGACCCGGACCTGAGCGGGCACGGCACGCTCGATACCGCCGCCTGCCAGCGGCTCTGGCGCTACCTGATCGAGGGCGGGATCGGCAACGCGGCGGAGGCCGTCCGCTATGCCGCGAGCCTGATCGGAACGGAAACCGACTGGCGCGAGCCTGCACCGCTGCCGAAGGCGGGATACTACCTCGCGGGCCGCAACCATCCGTCGCTGGAGGAAGTGCTCGCCGCCTCCGCGCCGGACGCGATCCCGGCGCCGATCGCCTTCTACCGGGCGCTGGTGCAAGCGGGGAACACGGCGCCCGTCGACGCGCTCGTCGAGGCGATGCGCGCGGAGGGCCTCGCGCCGGTGCCGCTCTATGTCTCCAGCCTGAAGGACCCGGTCTCTGCCGACCTGATCCGGGATGCGATCGAAGGCGCACCGCCGGGCGTGATCCTGAACGCCACCGGCTTCGCCGTCTCCAAACCGGGCGCGCCCGGCGGCGCAACACCGTTCGATCCGGCCGACTGCACCGTGCTGCAGGTGATCTTCTCCGGCGGCAACCGCGAGGGCTGGGAAACGTCCACCGCCGGTCTCTCCGCCCGCGACATCGCCATGAACGTGGCCCTCCCGGAGGTGGACGGACGGGTGCTCGCCCGTGCCGTCTCCTTCAAGGCCGAGGCGCGGCGGGACGCGGCGACGGAATGTTCCATCGTCACCTACGCCCCGGTCCCGGACCGCATCGCCTTCACCGCGAAGCTCGCGGCGGGCTGGGCGAAGCTGCGTGCGACGACGGCCAAAGAGCGCCGGATCGCGCTGGTGCTGGCGAACTATCCGAACCGGGACGGCCGGCTCGGCAATGGCGTCGGGCTCGACACGCCGGCGGGAACCATCAACGTGCTCCGCGCCATGAGCGATGCCGGTTACGGCGTCCGCGACATGCCGATCAACGGCGACGCCCTGATCGGCCGCATGTCCTCCGGCCCGACCAACGATCTCTCCGACCGCGCCGGCCGCAAAGGGGGCGCCACGCTCTCTCTCGATGCCTACAAGGCGGCTTACGCGAGCCTACCCGAGAAGGTCCGGAGCGATATCGAAGATCGCTGGGGAGCGCCTGAGAGCGATCCCTTCGTCGTCGGCGACACCTTCCGGCTCTCCGTGCTCACACTCGGCAATGTGGTCGTCGGGATCCAGCCGGCGCGCGGTTACAATATCGATCCGACCGAGACCTACCACTCCCCGGACCTAGTTCCGCCGCACGGCTACCTCGCCTTCTACATCTGGCTGCGCCACGAATTCGGCGCCCATGCCGTCATCCATATGGGCAAGCATGGCAACATGGAATGGCTGCCGGGCAAGGCGCTGGCGCTTTCGGAAGAGTGCTACCCGGAAGCCGTCTTCGGCCCGGTGCCGCATCTCTATCCCTTCATCGTCAACGATCCGGGCGAGGGCACGCAGGCGAAGCGCCGGTCGGCCGCCGTCATCGTCGACCACCTGACCCCGCCGCTGACCCGCGCCGAGAGCTACGGCCCGCTGAAGGAGCTGGAGGGGCTGGTCGACGAATATTACCAGGCCGCCGGGGTCGATCCGCGCCGCCTGAAGCTGCTCTCGGAGCAGATCCTGGAGAAGATGGCCGCCATCGGCCTCGACAAGGATCTCGGCCTCATTGCCACCGACGACGCGGCGGAAAAGCTGAACCGGCTCGACGGCTATCTCTGCGAGCTGAAGGAACTGCAGATCCGCGACGGGCTGCACATCTTCGGCGTCGCACCGGAAGGGCGGCTGCTGGACGATCTGCTGACGGCGCTGGTTCGCGTGCCGCGGGCACAGGGCGAAGGCGGCGACGCCTCGCTGCAGCGCGCGCTCGCCCGCGATCTCGGACTCGAGGTGGCCGGCGAACCGTTCGACCCGCTGGCAGCCGACATGGCCGAGGACTGGGCCGGCGACAGGCCGGAAGCGCTCGCTGCGATCGACGAGTCCCCCTGGCGCAGTCACGGCGATACGGTCGAGCGGCTCGAACTGCTGGCCCACGCGCTTGTCGCCGGGAACGCCGACCCGGAGCCGGCCTGGGAGCGCACGCGCGCCGTGCTGGACGCGGTCGACGCGCATCTCCGCCCGACCGTCACGAGCTGCGGCGATGCCGAACTGGACGGCCTCCTGAAGGGCCTCGCCGGCCGCTTCGTCGCCCCCGGCTCCTCCGGCGCGCCGACGCGGGGGCGGCCGGACGTGCTGCCGACCGGCCGCAACTTCTATTCCGTCGATACCCGCGCAGTTCCGACCCCGGCGGCCTGGCAGCTCGGCTGGAAATCCGCCGCGCTGCTGCTGGAACGCTACCGGCAGGAGAACGGCACCTGGCCCGAAAGGCTCGCCCTTTCCGCCTGGGGCACAGCGAACATGCGCACCGGCGGCGACGATATCGCCCAGGCCCTAGCGCTGATGGGCGTCCGGCCGGAATGGGACGTCGCCAGCGGCCGCGTCACCGGCTTCGAGATCCTGCCGACTTCGGTACTCGACCGCCCGCGCGTCGATGTCACCTTCCGCGTCTCAGGCTTCTTCCGCGACGCCTTCCCGTTCCAGATCGACCTGCTCGACAGTGCCGCCCGCGCCGTCGCGAAGCTCGACGAGACGCCGGCCGAGAACCCGCTCGCCGCCCGCTACCGCGCCGATGCGGCCGCCTTTGAGGAGGCCGGCGCCAGCCGCGAAGCCGCCGAGAAGCAGGCCGGCTACCGGGTGTTCGGCTCCAAGCCCGGTGCCTACGGGGCTGGCCTGCAGGCGATGATCGACGAGCAGCTCTGGGAGAGCGAGGAGGATCTCGCGAAGGCCTATGTCGCCTGGGGTGGATACGCCTACGGCAAGGGCGCCGAGGGCGAGGCCGCGCACGCGCTCTTCGAATCCCGGCTGAAGGATGTGGAGCTGGTCCTGCACAACCAGGACAACCGCGAGCACGATCTGCTCGACAGCGACGACTATTACCAGTTCGAGGGCGGCATCACCGCCGCGATCCGGCACCTCTCCGGCAGCCAGCCGAAGGTCTATCACAACGACCATTCGCGGCCCGAGAGCCCGCGCATCCGCTCGCTCGACGAGGAGATCGCGCGGGTGGTGCGGGCGCGCGTCGTGAACCCGAAATGGATCGCGGGCGTGATGCGGCACGGTTACAAGGGCGCCTTCGAGATGGCGGCGACGGTCGATTACATGTTCGCCTTCGCCGCCACCGCGCGCTGCGTCGGCGATCATCATTTCGACGCCGTGTTCGATGCCTATCTGGACGATCCGGAAGTGCGCGAATTTCTCGAGCGGCACAATCCGGCGGCGCTGAAGGAGATGGCGGCGCGACTGAAGGAAGCGCTCGACCGCGGACTCTGGCGCCCGCGCCGGAACGCAGTGCACGGGGAATTGACGGCGCTCGCCGGTTGACCCCGATGGGTTCCGGGGTGCCATGATGAGGGACATGGGAGAGAGATCATGAGCGACGACATCACCGGCAGCGAGATCGATCCGGAAAAGGCCGCCCGTCACGCCGAGAAAATGGCGAAGAAGAAGGCCGCCCGGAACAAGATCATGGCGACCAAGACCGAGACCGGCGGGCTGCTGATCGTCCATACCGGAAAGGGCAAGGGCAAGAGCACCGCCGCTTTCGGCATGGTCTGCCGCGCCATCGGCCACGGCATGAATGTCGGCGTCGTGCAGTTCGTCAAAGGCAAGTGGGAAACCGGCGAGCGCAAGATCCTCGAGGCCTTCGCCGACCAGGTCTTCATCCGCACCATGGGCGAGGGTTTCACCTGGGACACCCAGGACCTCAACCGCGACATCGCCGCCGCCCGCGCCGCCTGGGAACAGGCGAAGGAGCTGATGGCGGACCCGAAGATCAACATGGTGCTGCTGGACGAGCTCAACATCGTCCTGCGCTACGATTACCTGCCGCTGGAGGAGGTGCTGGAGACGCTCAGGAACAAGCGCCCAGACCTGCATGTCATCGTCACCGGCCGCAACGCCAAGGAAGAGCTGATCGAGGCCGCCCATCTCGTCACCGAGATGACGCAGATCAAGCATCCCTTCCGCTCGGGCTTCAAGGCGCAGGCCGGGATCGAGTTCTAATCGAGAGACAGCGGTTCCGGCTCAGGCCGGCACGTAGATCGCGTGGTTTCCGGGCAGGCCGCGCAGGCCGAAATCGCCGAGATGGCGGGCGCCCTGCTCCAGGCCTTCCACGAAGCTTTCAGACATCAGGATCGGCTCGTCCAGCGTCCGGCACTTGGCGCCGAGCCGGGCGGCGAGATTGACGTCCTTGCCGATCACCGTGAAGTCGAGCCGTTCGCCGGAGCCAACATTGCCGAAGGCGACGTCGCCGTGATGCAGGGCGATCCCGGCCCGCACTTCGACATCCTCGCCCCAGCGTGAGGTGTCGAGCGCCGCGAGCCGCTTTTGGCCCTCGATCGCGGCCTCGAGCGCGCCGCCCCGGCACATATGGCATTCACCGCATCCGCTCGCGTCCTGGAAGATCGCCAGCACGCCGTCACCGGTGAATTTCAGCACCTCCCCGCCGCGCTCAAGGATCGGGGGAATGATGCAGTCGTAATAGGCGTCGAGCAGCTCGACCGTCTGCAGATCGCCGAGCCGGTCGGAAAGCAGCGTGTAGTTGCGCATGTCGGCGACCAGGATCGCCGCCTGCATTCGGTTGACGGTGCCGCGCCGGACCTCACCCGCGAGAATGCGTCCGCCCGGCTCGCGGCCGACATACATCGCCAGCACATCGTCCATGCTGCGGTAGATGGTCATAAGCTCGAGCACGATCTTCGCCGTCGGCATGACCTCGCGCAGCAGGGCAAGATCGCGTTTCGAGAAGCCCTCCGCTTCCCGGCTGGCGAAGGTGAGCGCGTTCTGCATTCCGTTGGCGAAGATGATCGGCACGCAGACATAGTCGGTGTAGCCGAGCGCCAGCAGGTCTTTCAGGATCGGGAACTCGGCCGCGCTCTTCGCGTCGATCCGACGGTGCAGCCAGCTTTTCGTCTCGTGCACGAGACGGAGCGGGCTCTCCTGATAGAGTTGCGCATTGCCCGGCGCGTAATGCCAGGGTTTTACCTCTGTCTGCTGCCCCATGCGCCATTCGCAATGCACGCCCTCCCTGATCGCATGCAGGGCCATCAGGATCGCGGTGCCGCGTTCGACGGGCACGCCTGCAAGCGCGAGGCGATGGCAGAACTCGCCCCAGAGCGTTCCGAGGTCGAGTTGATTGCGTGATGCCTGCAGAAGCCAGTCCGCGATCTCACGCGCGGTCAGGGAATCCTCAACCGAGAGGATCGAGGACGGGGCGGAAAGAGGCTGCGTTTTCGTCGGCATCCGCGGGAAATAGGGTGCCGCGGCGCCCGGCGCAAGTGCTACCGGTCAGGCCAGGTCGGAAAGCTCGATGATTGTCCCCGCCGGAATGGTGCGCGCCGCGCGTCTGCCGACGATCATTTCCGCCTTCGCGGGAGGGATCCCGGTTCCGGGGCGCAGGAAGGCGAGATCCGCCATGGCGATCTCCGCACCCGCCGCGATCTCGCGCCGCGAGGCGACGCTGCGGCGGGCGACCAGTGCCACCTTGCGCTCCGCCGCGGTCGGCTGTTTCAGACCCGTGCCGATGGCGGATTCGGTGATGCGGATATTCTCCACCATCCGCTTCAGCGCGGCCGGATCGAGCGAGGCCCTGTGATCCGGGCCCGGCAGGGAGGTATCGATGGTGAAATGCTTCTCCACGATGGACGCGCCCCGGGCGACGGCGGCGATCGTCACGGTATCGCCGAGCGTATGGTCGGACCAGCCGACCGGCAGACCGAAGGCGGTCCGCATGGTATCCATCGCCGCGAGATTGGCGTCAGCCGGGTCCGCCGGATAATCGCTGACGCAATGCAGCAGCGAGATATCCGCCGCTCCGCTCTCCTTCAGCCAGAAGAGCGCCTGACCGACTTCTTCCAGGTCGGCCATGCCTGTCGACATGATCACCGGAAGCCCGGCCTCACCGATAGCGCGGACAAGTTCGGGATTGGTGATTTCGCCGGAGGGGATCTTGAGGCGTCCGACGCCGAGCGTGAGGAGATGCGCGAGGCTCTCCGGATCGAAGGCCGTCGACATGAACTCGATGCCCTTGGCAGCCGCAAACTCGGCGAGTTCGGCGAAGGCCTCGAGGGACAGCTCGAGCTCTGCCAGCATGTCGAGCTGGGAGCGGTCGCTGCCGGTATTGGTTTTCTGGTACTCCGCCATGGGCGCATTAGCCGCGACCAGCCCCCCGGCGGAAAAGGTCTGGAACTTGACCGCGTCGGCGCCGGCATCGACCGCGATCTCGACCAGTTGCCGGGCAAGCGCGAGATCGCCGTTATGGTTCACACCGGCTTCGGCGATGACGAAGGTGCGCCGGCCGTCAGATCCTTGGGTCATTCGAACTCACAGTATCGTTTCGCCGGGCGCACGCTTGCGGATAAAGGACGCCGGAACCCCGGCCCAGAATTCGCCCGCCCCAGCATCATCCTTCAGGAAACCGCCACCGCCCAGAACCGCGCCGTCTCCGAGCGTCCGTCCGTGCGACACCGAGGCGCCGATGCCAATATAAGCACCGCCACCGATTCGGCACCCACCGCCGACGGTCACTCCGGGAGCCAGAGCCGCGCCACGGCCGAGCCAGCAATCATGGTCGAGGATCGCGCCGGTATTAAGGACGCAGAAATCACCGATCTCGCTGCCCGCATTGACGTAGACGCCGGGCATCAGGACGCTGCCTTCGCCGACTGTCACATCCGGCGATACGGTGGCGGACGGCGCCACGACGGCCGGAAAGCTGGAAAAGCCCGCGGCCTTAAAGCGCGCCACCGCTGCGGCGCGGTGCTGCCATTCGCCGAGCCCGAATACCACCGCGTCGCCGCCCCCCTCGGCGAGGAACACTTCCTCGGCCACGACGGGCCGGTCGAGAAACCGGGTGCCGGCCGCCGGCGCACGGTCGATGAAGGAGGCGATCTCGAAGCGGTCGCCGGCCGCAATCATGGAGGTGATGACTTTCGCATGTCCTCCGCAGCCGACGATATGGACCGGTGTCCGCGACATGCCCGTCCCCCCTCTGATCCCTCTACACACTCGCTCTACGCGGCGGCTTCCATATCGTCAAGAATGCGCCTCAGTCCCTCTCGATATGTCGGATAGGCGAGCTCGACGCCGAGTTCGGTCCTGATCCGGCCCGTGTCCAGCCGCTTACACTCGGCATAGAACGACCGGGCCATCGGGGAGAGCTCCGCGCTGTTGTAGGGAATCGGCGCCGGCGGTTCCATGCCCAGCAGTTCGGCCGCGTAGCAGATGACGTCCCCGCTCGCACAGGCCTCGTCGTCGGCGACGTTGTAGATCCGCCCATGCGACGGCCGCGCCATCGAGGCCATCAGGATCGTGCCGATATCGTCGACATGGATGCGGTTGAAGACCTGCCCCGGCTTGTTGATGATCCTCGCGGTTCCCGCGCGGAGCTGCTCGAGGGCGTTCCGGCCCGGCCCATAGATCCCGGAAAGACGGAAGACCTGCACCGAAACGCCAGTCCCGTCGAAGGCCGATACCCAGGCCCGCTCCGCGGCCAGCCGCCGCGCGCCCCGGACCGATCCGGGGTTCGGTTCGTCATCTTCATGAACGATCGCACCCTGCCGGTCCCCATAGACCGCGGGGGTCGAGAGATAGCCGACCCACTGCAGGTTCGGGAGCGACCGCAGATCGGCTTCGTGGAAACGGAGTATCGGATCGCCATGCTCTCCCGGTGGGATCGAGGCGACGATGTGGGTGACGTTCGCGAGAATCTCCGCCGCCCGTTCCATCGGAGCAAGACCGGAGAAAGCATGCACCGGAATGCCCTCGCCTTCACGGTCCGGACTTTCGACATGCCGCCTTGTGCCCGCGGCCGCCCAGGACAGCTCTTGCACCCTTCGTGCGAGACGTGCGCAGGTAAACCCGAGCCCGAAGCAGAACAGCGAGCCTTTCGGCAAAGAGTTGAATTCGTCCATCTGGCCCTGCATTCCGCCAACCGTGCCGTACCTGGAGAAGTCCGGGAGTCCCGGAGAAATTCAGCAATGCGGCTACTGCCTAGCCGGGAGCCGGTGGAGACACAAGCGCGCAGAGTTCATGCAGCGCTTCCGGATTGTGCGACAGCTTGGGCGGAGTCGGCTTTACGCGGCGGGAAACAGGATAAAATTTCTTGATCTGGCGCGTGGCAAACGTGGTAGGACACAGGCTTCCTGCGCCTCCGGAAAATGCAAGGCCTTCATGTTCAAGTATCCCGCGCACATCGATATCGATTTCTCGAAATTCGCGCCCGAAACTTCCGACCTGCAGACACGCTACGGTCTGCCCCAGGACGTGCAGTTCTGCAGCCGCTGCGTGATCTCCAACCAGCGCCCGAACTCGAGCGTCGAGTTCAAGCACACGAAGGAGAGCCGCAAGCAGACCATCGCGCTCGATGAGGAAGGCGTCTGCGATGCCTGCCGTGTCGCCGAACAGAAACATGGCGCGATCGACTGGGATGCCCGCGAACAGGAACTGGTCGCGCTCTGCGACGAATATCGCAGCAAGGACGGCAAATATGACTGCCTCCTCCCCGGCTCGGGCGGCAAGGACAGCTTCTACGCGGCCCATATCCTGAAAACCAAGTACGGCATGCATCCGCTCACCGCCACCTGGGCGCCGCACATTCACACTGACTGGGGCTGGAAGAATTTCGAGGCCTGGATCCATGCCGGCTTCGACAACTATCTCTGCACCCCGAACGGCCGGGTACACCGGCTGCTGACGCGGCTCGCGGTGGAGAATCTCTACCACCCGTTCCAACCGTTCATTCTCGGGCAGAAGAACCTGGCGCCGAAGCTCGCCGAACAGTTTGACATTCCGCTCGTATTCTACGGCGAGAACGAGGCCGAGTACGGCAATCCGAAGAGCGACGTGGTCTCGCCGATCCGCTCGAACACCTATTATGCGTCGAAGGATTTCGACAACATCTATCTCGGCGGTGTCTCGCTGACCGAGCTGCAGGAAGATTTCGGGCTCGAGGAGCAGGATTTCATCCCCTATATGCCCGCAGATCCGGACCGGCTCGAGGATGTCGGGGTCTCGGTGCACTATCTGGGTTACTATCTGAAGTGGCACCCGCAGAGCGCCTACTATTACGCCGTCGAACATGGCGGTTTCCAGGCCTCGCCGGAACGGACGCCGGGCACCTACAGCAAGTACAACAGCATCGACGACAAGATCGACGACCTGCACTATTTCTGCACCCATGTGAAATTCGGCATCGGCCGGGCGACCTACGACGCGGCGCAGGAAATCCGCTCCCGCGACATTCTGCGCGAAGAGGGCGTGGCGCTGGTCAAGCGCTTCGACGGCGAATATCCGGACCGCTTCGAGGCGGACAATTTCGCCTATATGAGCATCCCCGAGAAAGAATTCCCTGTCGCCTCGAAGAATTTCGAACAGAAGGAAATGACCAAGGAATATTTCCTGCATCTGGCGGACCGCTTCCGCTCGCCGCATCTCTGGCAGCGCGCGGAGGACGGGTCCTGGTCCCTGCGCCGCACCGTCTGGCAGCAAAACTGACCTCGGAAGAACGGAAGCAGCAGCCGTGCGCCCCATCCGCCTCATTGCGCGCCTGGACATCAAGGGCCCGAACCTGATCAAGGGGATCCACCTCGAGGGTCTCCGGGTCATCGGCGACCCGCAGCTCTATGCCCAGCGTTATTACGAGCAGGGGATCGACGAGATCATCTACATGGACTCGGTCGCAAGCCTCTACGGGCGCAACAACCTGACCGATATCCTCGAACATACGGCGCGCCACGTTTTCGTGCCGATCACGGTCGGCGGCGGGGTGCGCTCCGTCGAGGATGCCCGCAAGCTGCTCCGCTCGGGGGCGGACAAGGTAGCGATCAACACGGCGGCGATCGCCCGCCCGGCGCTGCTAACCGAGATCGCCGAGGAGTTCGGCAGCCAGGCGGTGGTTCTTTCCGTGGAGGCGAAGCGCCTCGGCAATGGTGGCTGGGAAGCCTATACCGACAACGGGCGGGAACATACCGGGCGCGATGCGATCGAGTGGATCCGCGAGGCCGAGGAGCTTGGCGCGGGAGAGCTGCTACTGACCTCAATCGACCAGGAAGGCACCCGGAAGGGCTTCGACATCGACTTGGTCCGCACAGTTGCGGACCGTGTCAGCATTCCGGTCATCGCCTCCGGGGGCATGGGTTCTGTCGACGATCTGGCAAAGGCGGTGCTACAGGGCCATGCCGACGCCATCGCGATGGCCGATATCCTGCACTACGACCGGATGACCATCGCCGAAATCCGGGAACAGGCCCTCTCACGTGAGATTCCGATCCGGGAGATCGCAAAGGCATGAGCAGTCCCAAGGTCACGGTGCTCGATTTCGGGATCGGCAATCTCTTCAGCGTCTGCCGTGCTGTCGAGAAATGCGGCGCAGATGTCGAGCTTGTCGACACCTGTCCGCGGGCCGACCAGGTCGAGCGGCTGATCCTGCCCGGCGTCGGCGCCTTCGCCAAATGCCTCGCGGCGATGCGGCGCTACGGCGCGGTCGATCTGGCACGGGAATTCGCGGAGACCGGCCGCCCTATGCTCGGCATCTGCGTCGGCATGCAGGCGCTGTTCGAGATCGGTGAGGAATTCGGCGAACATCCCGGAATCGGGCTAATCCCGGGCAGAGTTCAGAAACTCGCTCCGGCCCCCGGAGAAAACGCCTTCAAGCTTCCGCATATCGGCTGGGCACCGCTGGAACGGCCGGCGCCTGACAGGTGGGACGGAACCCCGCTAAGGTCGGTCTTGCCGGGTGAATATGCCTATTTCGTGCACAGCTTCCACGGCATGCCCGAACACCCCTCGGCTATCCTGGCGACCACGCATTATGGATCGACGAGGGTGACCGCTGCGGTTGCGCATGAAAACGTCACCGGCGTCCAGTTCCATCCGGAGCGGAGCGGACCGGTGGGCCTCCGGATTCTGAAACAGTTCATCGCCGGATGAGAAACCGGGCGCGACCCGTCGCCCAGCAGCCTCAATCCGTCGGCGTCACGAGAAACAGCGAGTCGCCGATCTTCTCGGCTTCCGCATTAAGCCCTAGGCCAGTCGCCTTCAGAATATTCGACAAGCGCAACTTAAACTCTGTTGTATCCAGGTCGATCTTCTTGCGCTGATAGTCTGTGCGCCGGAAACCATGTTTCAGCCGCCCGCCTTCCCTGAAGATGCTGCACGCGACCGGCTCGGGAGCAATCTGTTCTATGCCGTGAAAAACACCGCCCGTCGCCAGGCGTTCGTCCAGACCCGAGATATGCTGGCGCAGGATTGCGCCCTTCTCAGCGTGGATGGCCGCGACGAAAGCCTCACGATCCGCGATCCCGGCGGCGACGGCTCCGAACAGATTCTCAAGGTCACGGTATACCGGCGTTACCAGATTGGAGAGAAAGATCGACTCAACCCAGTTGGTGAAAGAGGCGTAGGCCGCGACCGGAACGCCCAGCACCATCGCCTCCGTTCCGGTCGTACAGGTATTGTGAATGAAGAAATCGGCCCCGAGCATCCAGGGAACGGCAGAGCCCTCGAACACGACGTGAATGCGCTCCTCGCCGGCCAAGGCCTCCTTCCAAGTTGCCATGTTCTCCGCCGGATGCGGGCGCAGCACGATCCGGTGCCCGGGAAAGCGGTCCCGCAGTGCCCGGATCATGACCTGGAAGGCCGCCATATTCCTCGCTTCCAGCTCCAGGAAATCCTTGAAGAACTTGGCGTCCTCCGGGTCATTCCGATAGGCGTAGCCAACCCTCTCGCAGGTATCGATGAAGTCTTCGGGCGCGCCGTAAACCGTGTTCACGAAGCCGAAGTTCGTGTTGATCAGGATGTAACGGCCGTACCGTTCCCGGTATTGTACGGCATCCCCCTCGAACGCCCGGGTGAACTGCTTTCGCAGCAGATCGAACCGGGGATTGCCGGTAATCACGAACCGCTCATGATGGTCAGGGAAAGCCTCTTCGTAGATGTCGTGCTGATTCTGGCCCTGCTGAAAGAACCTGTCGATCAGCGGCAGGGACTCCTCGGATACTTCCTTCAGGACAAAGCGCTTGGCAGCGATTGCGGTGACTTCCTCGTCGATCGCGGCAACGCGGTGGCCATATTTCCTCGCCAGTCCCATCCAGTTTGCCTGGATTCTGTTCAGGCCTTTGAAGAACACGACGCCTGGTGTGAGATTGTAGAGGTTATGGACCATCAGCCACTGCTGGCCGATCACCACGCGATACCCCCGATTGACTGCAGCCACGAGAAGAAGCAGCCGCGCATTCAGCTCGCGTGCGGATTCTTCAATCGGCAGATAAAGATGTTTGTAGCTCCGCGGAGATTCACTGCTCACGTCAATTACCTGTCAGACCCGATCCCAGTATCGAATACGCCGGCGGGCCGACCGCCGGACCAAGGCCGGAGGTTTATCAAAATTCAATCCGAAAAGTCTCGGAAATACTCACGGATTTAAGTCACGACAGCAAACGCACTCGGTAATCGGGAAGCAACCGAAGGCGGTGGCAATTTACCAAGGGGTTTCCGCACCGCCCCTGCCTAGTCGACCGGGGCAATGACGAAGAGCGAGTCGCCGATCTTTTCGGCTTTTGCCATGAAGCCAAGTCCCGTTGCCTTCAGCAGATTGGTGATACGCTTGTTCAACTCGGCGGTATCGAGATCGATCTTCTTGCGCTGGTAGTCGGTTCGCCGCACCTGCGTTGTCAGACGGGTTCCGTTCCGGAAAAGACTTCCTGATACCGGTTCTATCGGAAGCTGATCGATGCCGCGAAAGATCCCGGACATGGCATACCGCTCGTCCAGACCTGAAATGTGCGAACGCAGTATTTCGCCCTTCTCGGAATGCATGGCGGCGACGAAGGCCTCACGATCCGCTATTCCCGCGGCAACGGCTCCGAAGAGACTCTCCATGTCCCGATGCACAGGTGTCACCAGATTGGACAGGAAGATCGCTTCGACCCAGTTGGTGAACGGCGCATAGGCTGCGACCGGGACACCGAGCACCATCGCCTCCGTTCCGGTCGTACAGGTGTTGTGCACGAAGAAATCGGCCCCCAGCATCCAGGGAACCGCAGAGCCTTCGAACACGACGTGTATGCGTTCCTCGCCTTGAAGTTCATCCCGCCAGGTCGTTACATTCTCGGCGGGATGCGGCCGCAGAATAATCTGGTGTTCCGGGAACCGGTCTCGAAGCCCCCGGATCATGCGCTTGAAGCCGGCGAGGTTTTCCGTCTCGAGCTGGAGGAAGTCCCGGAGAAACTTGTTGTCCTCCGGATCGTTGTGGTCGACATAGCCGACCTCCCCGCAGATGCGCTCGAAGTCCGCAGGCTGCCCCCATGCGGTGTTCACATATCCAAAGTTCGTATTGATCAGAATGTAGCGGCCATAGCGCTCACGATACTGCATGGCATCGGACAAGAACGCTTCGGTGAACTCTTTCCTCAGCAGATCGAACCTCGGATTTCCCGTGATCTCGAACCGGTTCTTGTGCTCCGGAAAGGCCCGTTCATAGATCTCGTACTGATTGGGACCCTGGAGAAAAAACCGGTCGACCAGAGGCAGGGACTCCGGCCAAACCTCTTTCAGGACGAACCGTTCGTCAGCAATTGCCGTCACCTCTTCGTCGATCGCGACGACCTTGTGCCCGTATTTCTTCGCGATCCTCATCCAGTTGCACTGAATTCGGTTCGTCCCTTTGAAGAAAACCACGCCCGGCGCGAGGTTGTAGAGATTGTGCGCCAAAAGCCATTGCTGACCGATGACCACGCGATAGCCTTTGCTGATCGCCGCGATAACGAGCAGAAGACGCGCATTCAACTCCCGCGCGGATTCCTCGATCGGAAGATAGAGATGCTTGTAGCTCTGATGAGAATCACTGCTCACGTCGATTTCCTGCCAGACTGCGGCTGTTTTCGAACCTGAACCGGAAAGCGCCGGCATGATGGCCCGGATTCGGGAAAGTCCGCGCCTCGGTCTTACTTCATGCCGAGGCGCTTGATGCGTCGGACGTTGTAATAGAAATCGTCCGTCATGGGGTCCGGCAGCTTGCCGGCCTTGAAGGCCGTCACCAGATCGCGCACCGCATCCTCGATCGAATGCTGCGGACGGAAGCCGAGCTTCTCCGCGATCTTGTCCGAATTGATATGGTAGGACCGGTTGTCGTCGCTCGGCGTCGTGACGATCTCGATATCGCCGA